>DATFQP010000205.1:0-24485 GCA_035264145.1 Propionibacteriaceae bacterium | reverse complement strand
GAACGCGGAACTGGTGGGCGCTATCACCATGACAGACCTCGTCCGCCAGTCGCTGCGGATGCGGCCGGACCGGGTCGTGATCGGCGAGGTCCGCGGCCCAGAGATCAGCGACCTGCTGATGGCGCTGAACACCGGGCACGAAGGCGGCTGCGGGACCGTGCATGCAAACTCTGCGGGTGACGTGCCCGCTCGGCTGGAAGCACTGGGCGCGCTTGGTGGGCTGGGACGGGATGTGCTGCATGCACAGCTGGCAGCGGCTCTGGACACCGTCGTGCACATCACCCGCAGGCCGGACGGCCGGCGATGGCTCAGCGAAATCTGCGTTCTGAACAGGGGACCAAGTGGGCTGGTCGAAGCGGAGCAGGCGGTGCGGTTTGATCCCGAACACGGCATCCTGGTCGGCCCTGGTTGCCGGCAGCTGGAACGGTTGCTGGATCGATGATCATCTTGTCGCTGGTGTGTGCAGTTCTCGCGACCTGGGCGGTGTTGCCGCGAGCGCCATCGGTCTGGTTATCCAGTCGGCTTTCAGGCGGGACCAATGCGAAGCCGGAAACGCGCCGACTTCGCTGGTGGCTGATGGCACTGCCGCTGATCGCGGGCCTCAGTATTGCAACTGCAGGGGTGCTGGCTGGTGGCGCCGGAGCGGCGCTGGCAATTGCGATTGCCATCAGCCTCACCACGGCGGTCCGGCTGGCCGTGTCGCATGCTCGGCTGCGTGCCGCGATCGCCGCTCGAAGATCGGTGACGGATGCATGTGAAGCCCTTGCCGCACAGGTTCGGGTCGGCCGAACCCCTGCCGAAGCCTTGATCACAGCAGCCGAGGACTGCCCGATTCTGGCCCAGGCCGCTTCCGCTCAACGAATCGGTGGAGACGTTCTGGCGATCTGGGAATCACAATCACGGCACCGTGGCTGCGGCGGATTGACAGACCTGGCCCGTGCCTGGGCGGTCTCGACACGAACTGGGGCGCCGATGGCGTCCGCTCTGGAGCTGGTGGCCGAAGGCATGGCGAGCGAGGAGGCCGTCCGTACCGTCGTGGCCGGCGAGCTTGCTGGACCTCGGGCGACGGGCAAGATCATGGCGGTGCTGCCGCTGGCCGGCCTGGCGTTGGGCTATGCACTCGGTGGTGATCCGGTGGGTTTCTTACTCGGCGGGTTCGTAGGTTGGGGCTGCCTCATTGGGGGTGCCTTGTTGGCAGCGGCAGGCGTGCTGTGGGTCGAGGCGCTGGCCCGCCATGCCGCGGTGGATGGCGGTATCGGGTGATCGCGTTGGCTCCAACGACGGGCGGAATTCGGGCCGACGCATTCGCGCCAGCGACCACGGGCGCAGGTGGTTCAAGGTGAGCCGGTTGGCAATGGCGGCCGTGGTGGCGGCGGGTTTCGCTGGATTTGCTGCGGCGCTTGCCGTTTCTTCGCCGGCTCGTCAGCTGAGGGCCGTCGTCCAAGTCAGCGAGGGACGCCGGGCAGGAACTGGATGGCTTCGGGTGAAGGCGATCCTGGCCGGACGATCTGACGCGCTCCCGATCGGCCGGAGGCTCGTCACCGGATCCATCGCGATGGGGGCCGTCGGCCTCGGCGTCATCCGGACCGATCCGGACCATGTCCCGGTCGCACTCTCAGTCCTGTTGCCGTTAACGATCGTCTCGACGATTGCACTCGGCTGGGTTGAGCCACGGCGGACTCGTCGGCGGCGCCGCCAGCTTCTCATGGACATTCCACAAGCACTCGAGCTCTTGGCGTCATGTCTGGGCGCCGGCCTGCCGCTGACATCGGCTACAGCGGCAGTCGTCAGCGTCTACACCGGTCCGGTTAGGGAGGACCTGAGCACCGTTCTGAGACTGATCGATCTCGGCGTGTCTGAGGCTGACGCATGGCGGACGCTGCGAGGGCATCCCGAGCTCGGCTCCGCGGCGGTTGATCTTGCTCGCTCCGTGCAGTGGGGAACGATGCTGATGGACACCTTGAACCACCACGCCAGAGCCGCACGACAACGACGTCAGGCGGCGCTACAGGTTGCGGCCCGCTCGGTCGGTGTTCGGAGCGTTCTGCCGCTGATGACCTGCTTCCTGCCGGCGTTCTTGTTGATTGGCATCGTGCCGGCTGTCGTGTCAGCTATCTCCCACGCTCTTTCCTGATCGGCATCGTGTCGGCCGTGGTGTCAGCTATCACCCACGCTGGGGCTAGCCGTCGAAGCGCAGGTGTAGGTAGATCAACTCCGCCAACTCATCGATCTCATCCTTGCCTTCTTTCCTGATCGGGCGCGTTTACGCACCTGAGGGGCGCTTCTCCTCATCCAGGGAATGGGATGCGGCCGTTGGCTCCCGGGTGGCGACCCAGCGGCGGAAATCAGATATGGAGTCCACCACTATGGCGTCCGGTTGGAGGGCGCTGGCCTGTTCGAAGTCTTGCTCAGTGAGCGCTGGCCAGACCCATACCTTGATTCCGGCCGCATTCAGCTCGTTCACTCTGCTCCTGGTCAACGTCCACCACCGTGGCATGTAGTACGTGCCTCCGGATTCCTGAATCTGCTCCAAAGTGTTGGCCGCGCCGTGGGAGATCAGTCCGGACGAGACGCGCCCTTGGGAATCGACCGACCGAAAGATGGCCAGAGCCGGCGGATCGAATGACGACACAATGGTGCGGTGAGCCACTCCTGCCGCGTCGAGGGCGTCAAGGCACGCACCAGCCTGAGCCTCTGTCAGCTGGGGATTCTTGATCTCGACGTTGATCAACAAACGCCGATACCTGGCGGTGAAGGCCAGCACCTCCTCCAGAGCCGGAACCTGCGTACCTCGGAATTGCGGTCCGAACCATGAGCCGGCATCGCATGTTCGGATTTCGGCGTACGTCATGTCGGTGACAGTTCCCGTCGACCAGGTCGTGCGATCGACCGTCCTGTCGTGCATGAGGACCATCCGCTGGTCCTTTGTCCATTGCACATCCAGCTCGATCGCATCAGCGCCGGCGCGCACGGCCTCCACGAAGGCGGGCATGGTCTGCTCTGGTGTGCGCACTCTGTCACCACGGTGGCCGCAGACCAGCATCCGTTTCGTCGACGCCGTCTTTGCCACCTTGCTGTAGCCGGCCAATCCACCTCCTAGAGACTCCGACGAACGACGCTTCACCCTTCCCGGATTGTTCAGCCTGCCAGATGTTCCTGACGTGGAGGGCCTGCTCGAACCTTGGGTCGCTCAACGGCCGTTTCCACAGGTCGAATTGTGCGATTACCACCATCAACAGATGCCAGTCGTCCGCGCACGATTTCGTCGGAGATCGACAAAGTAGCGGCGTATCCATCGAGGATGCGGCACCAATTCGGTGCCGAAACGCAGGAGGCACAGATGTCACAGTTGGTGATCAAGACAGGTAGCGATGTCGTGGTCCCGATCGTCCAGACCGGCGCGGCAGGGCAGCAAGCAGCGGTCAGCGGTCGGGAGCTCTCAGAGCCCATCATCGCGGTCGAGCGGGACCGGGATCAACGCGGCATGGTGACGGCGGAGTGGGCAGTGGGAATCATCGCCGCCGCCGGCTTGGCCGGCGTTCTCATCGCTGTGTTGACGAGTGGACCGGTGGAGTCGGCCCTGCTCAAAGTGATCCTGCACTTCATTGAGGCGGTGGCGGACAAGTTCTGATTCGGCGTCGTGACTGACCAGTGGAGTTGATCATGCGCTGGTCGCGAAAGCAACGAAGAAGAAGCGAGCGCGGGATGGTGACGGCGGAGCTGGCCGTCGCCACCCTCGCCGCCGGAGCCCTGCTAGTTGCGCTCAGTTGGGGAGTCTTCATAATCACCCTTCAGCTGCGCTGCATCGACAGTGCCGCCGCAGTGGCTCGACAGGCGGCCCGCGGTGATACGGCCGCTGTAGCTGCGGCCAAAGCTCGAGCGCCGCTGGGAGCCACCTTTGAAGTCAGGCGGACTGCTGAGCTGGTGACGGTGGACGTGGTCCTGCAGGTGCAGCCGTTTCGCTTCGGCGCCGTCTCGTCGATGTCGTGGCGCGCAACCAAGTTGGGCACGGTCTCGCTGCGCGCCGAGGCCAACGTTGTCCCAGAACCGGGATCCTCGTGAGGCCGTTAGCCGAGTCCTGCGCCCGCCCGCGTCCCGCGGCGAAAGCGCGGAATCTTGGGCAGAGTATGAACCAGCTGGGTAGCGGGTCGATACTCATGGTTGGTGTCATGGGCGCACTGTCGCTGTTCGGGCTCGGAGTCATGTGCATGGCGACTTATCTGGCGGCCGTCCATCATGTCCGTGGCGCAGCCGATCTCGCGGCGCTCAGCGGCGCGGTCGCGGTGCAGGCGGGGGAAGACGGCTGCGCGGCGGCTACCCGGGTGGCCCATGCCAACGAGTCGTCACTGCTGACGTGTGACCGAGTCGGCGACGCGGTTGACTTCGTGATCAGCGTCAGGGTGGCCGGCCGTGTTGGATTGAACATTCCGGGACTGCCCACCAAGATCATCGGGTTTGCCCACGCCGGTCCTCGATGAGCCGTCGGCCTTGGGCGCGATGGTGATCTTTGCCGTCCCCGCGTCAAGATCAATGCCCAGCGGCGCGCCACCGCCGTGGGTCGGCTTGGACACCAGCATCTTGTGCCTCTCCTTCTCCTCACGCAGGTGTTTCAACCCTGGCTGGAATAGCTCAAAGAAACTCATCCGACTCGTCGGTGTTCAGTCGGCCCGGCGTGCTTCAGCGTGCGCGCAGTCGCTGCACAAGCCGAAGATCTCGAGATTGTGCTGAACGTCGCGAAAGCCGTGATCCACGGCGATCTGAGTCGTCCAGTTCTCCATAGCCGGCCCCTCGACCTCGACCGTGCGACCACAGCTCCGGCACACAAGGTGGTGATGGTGACCAGTGGAGCAGCGGCGATAAGCGGTCTCACCGTCGTCAGTTCTGATGGAGTCCAGCTGGTCTGCGCCGGCCATCAACTGCAGGGTTCGGTAGACGGTGGTTAGGCCAATACCGGCGCCGGCGTGACGCAGGTCGTCGTGGATCTGGCTCGCTGTGCGGAACTGGTCTGTTCTGCCCAGCATCTCTTCAACGGCGGCGCGCTGGCGGGTTTTTCGTTGAGGGACGGTCATCAGTCGCTCTTCGCTCCGCCGGTGATCACATCGTCAGGGTAGTGACCAGACGTTGCCCGGTTCAACGTCGTGAGTTCGGAGTCGACGAGGGCCCGACGAGCAGGCGGAGCAGCAATGCGGCGGTTGCCTTGTCCAATGACTGATTGACACGGCCGCAGTCGGCGGAAACGACGCAAGCTGGGCAGCCGAAGTCGCAGGAGCAGGATTCGACCCGGATCAGCGCGCTGCGAAGCCAGTCCTCAGCTCGCCGGTAGCCGCGTTCGGCGAAGCCCACCCCGCCAATCTGGCGGTCATGCAGGAAGATCGAGATCATATTTTCGTCGCTGGTGCCCACATCCGAGAAACCACCCACATCCCAGCGATCGCAAGGCGCGAACATCGGCAGCAACCCGAGCAGGGCATGCTCAGCTGCATGCGCTCCGCCTGCCAAGGGCCCGGCGTCCACCTCCTCGTCGACCAACGCCGACGGGATGGCGAACCACGTCGCTGTCGTCCTGCGCACACGCCGGGGGAGTTCCAACGGCGTTTCGTCCCAGACGGTCCCGGTTAACTCGTCACGCCTCAGATAGCCGGTCACCTGGGACACAACCTCTACCTGGCCGTAGCCAGCCCGCCCACGACCGAGGGGATGCGATTGCATCTCCCGAGTGATCGATACTGAAGCATTGACGCGCGCTTGGGTCAGGTATCCCGGCCGGGCGGCGCGGACCAGGGCCTCACCTCCGTCGTGGTCGAGCACCTCACACAGGTAGCTGTCGCCCCGGTGCAGATAGATCGCGCCTGGATAAACGGTTGCGTCAGCAGAAATCGCATCGACGTGCCCAAGTACACGTCCGGTATCAATCTCCACGACGTCCACCGCATCGCCACCTGCCGCGCGGAGGTCAATCTGGTCGACCGCCCGCTCAGCGCGCGTCCAGAACCATCCGCCGGGCCGGCGACGCAGCGTCTGCGTGCGCTCGAGGTGCGCCATCACCGACAGCATCGCCGGACCGAAGTAGCGGCTGTCACCGTCAGTCAGCGGCAGCTCCTGAGCGGCGGCCGCCAACTGCGATCCCAGAACGTACGGGTTGTCCGGGTGAAGGACCGCGCTCTCGATCGCACCTTCGAAAAGCTCGGCCGGATGGTCGAAGAAAAAAGCGTCGAGCGGATGTTTCCGTCCGATGAGGATGACCCGCGCGTTGCGCCCTTTCCGCCCAGCACGCCCGGCCTGCTGCCAGAAGGCCGCCCGCGTGCCCGGGAAACCGGTGATGATCACCGCGTCCACTCCGGCGATGTCGATCCCGAGTTCGAGGGCATTGGTGGCTGCCACGCCGTCCAACGACCCCGCTTGAAGTGCCCGTTCCAACTCCCGTCGGTCATTCGCCAGGTAGCCGGCCCGGTAAGCGCTGATCGTCCGGGTGGTATCCGAACCCAGGCGTTGCTGGGCGCGCATGGCGACCAATTCGGCCGACCGCCGGGAGCTGACGAAGGCCATGGTTTGCGAACCAGCCGCCACGGCCGACGCCAGCAGCATCGCGGCTTCCTCTTCGAGGCGGTCCTCAGGTTGCCACAAGATGAAGTCGACGGCTCCGCGCGCAGACCGGTCCTGCTCGACCAGCACCACCTCGTCTGGTTCCACGCCGATCAGCCGGCCAGCCGTGACGGCCGGATCACCGGCCGTGGCCGAGGCGACCACAAATGTCGGCTGAGCGCCGTAGTGCGCGCCCAGTCGGCGCAACCGCCCGAGTACGGCGGCGATCTGCGCTCCGAACAATCCGCGGTAGCGGTGGGCCTCGTCCACGACGACGTACCGCAGCGTTCGCAGGAACGCCGCCCAGCGCTGGTGGTTGGGCAACACGGACAGGTGCAGCATGTCGGGGTTGGTCAAGATATACGAGGCGTAGTCCCGCGCCCAGTCCCGCTCGTCCTGCGTCGAATCACCGTCGAGGGTTGCGATCGGCCAGCCGGGCGGGCCGAGCGCAACCGATGCACGGAACTGGTCGTGCGCCAGCGCCTTGGTCGGTGCCAGATACAGGGCTGAATGGGGGCGCTTGTTCCATCGCCACCTCTCGTCGCCCTCCGCGCCGGGCGAGGTGGCCGCGAGCACGGGCAGCAGATAGCCCAGGGACTTCCCCGACGCCGTACCCGTCGCCAGCGCGACATGATGGCCGGCGTGTGCCGCGTCGGCGGCAACCACCTGGTGTTCCCACGGTGCCGGGATTCCGGCTCCTATCAGCGACTCTCTCGCGGACCTCGGCAGCCAAGCTGGCCACGTGGCGGTCATGCCAGGCCGCGCTGGGATAAGGTGAGCGTGTCGAACCTGGGGGGAATCGGCCAGATTCGCCCACCCGTTGAGGGATTCGGCTGGCACGGAACCAAGCGTGACACCGCCGGGAAACAAGCGATGGACCGCTGTCCGTGCCGACGCCCGTGCGCACTCGCCCGTGCTTGCTGTGATTAGACTTCGCCGGTCAGACTCAGGCGAGACAGTGCACCAGTTCGAAAGGACGTTGTATGTCGGCACTTCCAGCTCCGTTGGAAGTTACCCTGAACGGGGCGAACCTAACCCTCGTTGCGGTGGTGGCTGCTATCGCGGTGGTGGCACTGGTGATGGCCATGGTCTTCCGGCGTGAGGTGCTGGCCGCCAACGACGGTACGACAAGTATGCGCGCCATCGCCCTTGGTGTTCAGGAAGGTGCCGCCGCATATCTCCGCCGGCAGTTCCGCACTTTGAGCGTCTTTGCTGTGGCGGCATTCCTCTTGCTCTTTCTGCTTCCGGTTCATCAAGACAGCGACACCAGTATCTGGACGTTGAAGATTGCTCGCTCGATCGCCTTTCTGGCGGGAGCGACCTTCTCAGCCTTGATTGGCTACCTCGGTATGTGGTTGGCGGTGCGCGCCAATGTGCGGGTGGCCTCGGCGGCTCGCAGCAGCAGCCGAGACGCAGCTATGAAGATCGCCTTCCGCACCGGGGCGCATGTCGGAATGGCCACCGTGGGGCTTGGCCTGCTCGGCGCAGCCGTCGTTGTGTTGATCTTCCGCGGTGACGCCCCGACGATCCTCGAAGGCTTTGGTTTCGGCGCTGCCATGCTCGCGATGTTCATGCGGGTCGGCGGCGGCATCTTCACCAAGGCGGCTGATGTCGGAGCCGACCTGGTCGGAAAGGTTGAGCAGAACATCCCCGAAGATGATCCGCGCAACGCCGCCACCATCGCCGACAACGTGGGAGACAACGTCGGTGACTGCGCGGGTATGGCGGCAGACCTCTTCGAGTCGTACGCGGTCACGCTGGTCGCCGCTCTGATTTTGGGTATGGCCGCTTTCGGCTCGTACGGGCTGGTTTTCCCGCTCATCGTCCCGGCTATCGGTGTGATTACCGCCATTATCGGCGTCTATCTCACCAAGCCACGCGTCGGCGAGAACGGCCTCAAGACCATCAAACGCTCCTTCTATCTTTCCGCCGCAATCTCGGCCGTGCTGTGCGCGATCGCCGCTTTTGCCTTCCTGCCCGGCACCTTCGATGCGCTCGGTGTCGAGGGCCTGACGCCGGGGGTGATCAAGGACCCCCGGCTGGTCGCTATCGGCTCTGTGATCGTGGGCATCGTGCTCGCCGTGATCATCTTGTCGTTGACCGGCTACTACACCGGCACTGAGGACCGACCGGTCCGCGATGTTGGCAAGACCTCGCTCACCGGGGCCGCCACGGTTGTGCTGTCGGGCTTCTCGGTGGGGCTCGAGTCCGCCGTGTACACGGCTGTGGTGATCGCTGGCGCCGTCTTTGGCGCCTATTTACTGGGCGGCTCGGGCGTCATCGCGCTCTTCGCGATCGCCCTCGCTGGCTGCGGGCTGCTCACCACGGTGGGCGTCATCGTAGCGATGGACACGTTCGGCCCCGTCTCGGACAACGCGCAGGGCATCGCGGAGATGTCCGGTGATGTGCACGGCGAGGGTACCCAGATCTTGACCGAGCTCGACGCGGTCGGCAATACCACCAAGGCCATCACCAAGGGCATCGCGATCGCGACCGCCGTTCTGGCTGCGACCGCCCTTTTCGGTTCCTACACAGACTCGATCCGCGGCGTGCTCGCCGACAACTATGCGAGGTTCGTCGAGCAGGCCGTGGTCTTCTCTCCGCTCACGCTCGTCGGGTTGATCCTCGGCGCGGCGGTGGTGTTCTTGTTCTCGGGGCTCGCCATCAGCGCCGTTGGCCGGGCGGCCGGCGCAGTGGTGTTCGAGGTGCGGCGGCAATTCCGCGAGATTCCCGGGATCATGGAAGGAACCGGCAAGCCCGAGTACGGCAAGGTCGTGGACATCTGCACCAAGGACTCGCTGCGCGAGCTGGCCACCCCCGGACTGTTGGCACTGAGCGCCCCGATCGCCGTCGGCTTCGGGCTGGGCGCCTCTGCGCTTGCTGGTTACCTGGCCGGGGCCATTGCCGCTGGCACACTGATGGCGGTCTTCCTGGCAAACTCCGGCGGAGCCTGGGACAACGCGAAGAAACTGGTGGAGGACGGGCACCACGGCGGCAAGGGATCCGACGCCCACGCGGCTACCGTGATCGGGGACACGGTCGGCGATCCGTTCAAGGACACCGCCGGCCCAGCCATCAACCCCCTGATCAAGGTGATGAACCTGGTCGCCCTGCTCATCGCTCCCGCAGTGGTCGCGATGTCACCGCTCTCCACTACGCCATCGGCCCTGCGCTTCCTGATCGCCGGAATCGCTGTCGCAGTAATCGTCGTTGCGGTGACGATCAGCACGCGTCGGCACGTGGCGATCGCCGATGAGCCGAAGGAGCAGGCGTCCCTGCCGGGCGCGTCGCCCGGGGAGACGGTCGAGACCGTACTGCCCAATGAACACGTCGACACGCCAGCCGAACAGCTTCCCGAGCGTCGCTAGGAACTCCTCGCTCACCACCACACTCGGCCGTGGCAAGCCCACGACATCACAAATAGATTCCACGGCTTCAGGCCATGCCGCCGGTGCCGGGCAAGAGGCCAACGGGACGTGGTGCTGGGCAATCGCGGCTGCTAGCAAGACGGTCGGACATTCGCCGCGCTGAACTGCGCGTAACAGCCGGCCGAATGGCCATGTTGGTGAAAGAGGGATTACATGATTGACGTGATCGTGGCCGGCGGCGGACCGACCGGCATGATGCTGGCCGGCGAGTTGCGGCTGCAGGGCGTGCACGCGCTCGTGCTGGAGAAGGAGGCGGAGCCGACCAGGGTCGTCCGCGCGCTCGGCCTGCACGCGCGCAGCGTCGAGGTGATGGACCAGCGCGGTCTGCTTGAGCGGTTCCTCCCGCTCGGCCAGCAGTACCCGCTCGGGGGCTTCTTCGCCGGCATCAATAAGCCGGCGCCGGACAGGCTGGACACCGCGCATCCGTACGTCCTCGGCATACCGCAGACGACCACCGACCGCCTGCTGACCGAGCACGCCACCGAACTCGGCGTCGAGATCCGGCGCGGCTGCGAGCTGGTCGGGCTGAGCCAGGACGGCCATAGGGTGACCGCCGAGCTGGCCGACGGCACGCAGCTACGCTCGCGCTACCTCGTCGGCTGCGACGGAGGCCGCAGCACGGTGCGCAGGCTGCTCGGCGTCGGCTTCCCCGGTGATCCCACCAGGCGCGAATGGCTGCTGGGCGAGATGGAGCTGACGGCGCAGCCGGAGACGCTGGAAGCCGTGATAGCTGAAGTCCGCAAGACCCACAAGGGGTTCGGTGCCGTGCCTTTGGGGGACGGGGTGTACCGCATTGGTGTTCCCGCCGCGGCAGTAACCGAAGACCGCTCGGTCCCGCCAACCCTGGACGAGCTGAAGCAGCAGCTGCAGGTGTTCGCCGGCACCGACTTCGGGGTGCACTCACCGCGCTGGCTCTCGCGCTTCGGCGACGCCACTCGGCTGGTCGAGCGCTACCGGGTCGGCCGGGTGCTGCTGGCCGGCGACGCGGCACACATCCACCCGCCGACCGGCGGGCAGGGACTCAATCTCGGCATCCAGGACGCGTTTAACCTCGGCTGGAAACTGGCCGCCGACGTCAACGGCTGGGCACCGGAGGGGCTGCTGGACAGCTACCACACCGAGCGGCATCCGGTGGCGGCCGACGTGTTGGACAACACGCGCGCGCAGACCGAGCTGATCTCCCCCGAGCCGGGTCCCCAGGCAGTGCGCCGGCTGGTGTCGGAGCTGATGGATTTCGAGGACGTTAACCGGTACCTGATCGAGAAGATCACCGCGATCGGGGTCCGCTACGACTTCGGCGAGGGCCACGAACTGCTCGGCCGGCGGATACGGGACGTGGGGCTGAAGCGGGGGCGTCTCTATGATCTGATGCACGGCGGCCGGGGGCTGTTGCTCGACCAGACCGGCCGGCTCTCGGTCGCGGGCTGGGCAGGTCGGGTGGACAAGGTCATCGATTCTAGCGAGGAACTCGACCTGCCCGCGGTGCTGCTGCGGCCGGACGGCCACGTGGCCTGGGTCGGCGAAGACCAGACGGATCTGCTCAGCCAGCTGGCCAAATGGTTCGGCGCACCCGCCAACTGAATGCGCAGTTTGGCCCGAGAGGGTGCCGTTCTGACGGGAGACGCCACGTCGTGGCGCGATCATCGCCAAGCTGGACGAGATCATCCGGCTCGATCATCCCAATGCGTTTGTGGTCGGACGGCCTCAGGACAAGGGAAGAGCATGGTCGCGCTGCACCGCCGTCATTCTGTTACGAGTTCTAATCCATCCGTCCAATTGACTTCGAGCCCTGTCGGAGCGCCTTGAGCCCTGTCTAGGCGGCTCAAAGAACGCTGGCGGGGCTCAAAGTCGTACAGCGGGCGTAGTCGGGCCGGACCGGTCGAGCACGACTGCGCGATCGGCTGTTGGCGGGCTGGTCGAGCATGACTGCGCCATCGGCCGTCGGTGAGGGGCGAGCGATCACAGGAGAGATCACATCGGGATGGCACACTTGAATCGCGATGAGCTATCAATATCAACTTCCTGTGCCACAGTGGCCGCCGCCGCGTCCCACCGCTCTGCCGCAGGAGCCACGCGACTACCAGCAAATGCTGCGCGGCCCCCTGCATCGCTGGTGGTCGCCGGTGCTGTCGTTACTCGTGGTCGTGGCCATCGCCGTACCGATCATGATTGCGGCATTGCTGCCCGTGGTGATCATCGGAGCTCTGGTGAATGTCGCCAATCCGGTGCAATGGACCTTTACCACGGTCTCCGATATCAGCAGAATCGGCCCGGCCGCCTTCCTCTATGTCAACCTTTCCTTGATCGCGCTGATCCCTGCAGCGGGGCTTTCGATTTGGATCGGGCACCAGATTCGTCCGAGATATCTCTCATCAGTTGTCGGCGGTATCCGTTGGAGTTGGCTGACGCGTTGCGTGCTTCTCACATTGCCCGTCTGGCTGGTCTACCTCGGACTGTCCGCCTTCGTCGACGATCCACAGGGATCACGACCGGACCATTGGATGCTTCTCCTGGCCATGGTTTTTGTGCTCACGCCCTTCCAGGCGGCCGCTGAGGAGTACTTGTTCCGCGGCTGGATTCTGCAGAACGTCGGATCATGGTTCGCCCGGCCAATCCTCGGCCTCGTTATCTCGATCATCGTGTCGACTGCGGCGTTCGCCGCCGCCCATCTCAGTCCCGACCCGTGGATCATCGGAAGCCTTGCCTGTCTGTCTGTCGCCTCAGGGGTCGCCGCTTGGCGTACCGGGGGATTGGAGGCCGGCATCGCGATGCACACCGTCAACAACGTCACCGCCTTCACCGCCGTGATTTTGTTCGGTGGTTGGGAACAGGCCTTCATCACCCCGACGACCAACGCGAGTCCAGCGGTCTTCGTTCTGGCGTTGATCGTCCACGGCAGCGCGCTGACGTTGATCTTGTGGCAAGCCAAGCGGATGGGGATTCAGCGGCGTTACCAGCCGAGTGTGCCGCCGCCGCTACCTTACGAAGGACAACAGCCCGCCGCCGTGGGTTGGCAGTCCCCGAGTCCCTAGCCGCAGGCTGCAGCACCTTTCCTGCCACAAGTGGTCGTGGCTCGATCCGCATCGAAATTTCTCCGCGCAATCAATCACTCACCCCACCAGCGTCGTGCCTGCTTTCTGCGGCACGCGACCTCATACCGGGTCGCCGGCAAATGCCCAACGCAGTGTGCTGAGTGCCGACCGGGCGAGTGGCCGAGCCACCAGCCGGTCGACCACCGGAAGCGACGGCAGAGACAGCTCAACCCGAGCCCAAACCGGCAGAGTCGAGATCGCGCCGGCCGCGAGCACGCCGTAGCCCCAACGGCTCGGTCCGCGCAGCGGCGGATCCCTGAGCAACATCGTCGCCGCTTCGCGGGCTGCTTCGGAAAGGATCAATTCGTGGCGATAGCTTTCGATCAGCTCCTCGAGTTCCGCCGCGCTCTGTGGCGGGTCGAGGACGCCTAGTTTCTTCGCGACGAAGCCGGACTGCCGGACGTAGTCGTCGGCTTGCCGCTGGTCCAGCGGTTCCTCGCCGAAGGTCTGGTAGCAGCTCAGAAAGCTATCCACCTGTGCGGCGTGGATCCACGCCAATAGGTGGGGATCGTCAGCGCGATAGGGCACTCCATCGGCGGTCTCACCGGTCACCCGCTTGTGGATAGCTCGGACGATCCGGATGCTCCGTTCCGCGTCGGCTACCGTCCCGTACGTGGTCGTGGCCAGGAACTTACTTGTCCGCTGCAGCCGTCCCCACGGGTCGGAACGGAAACCGGAGTGCTCGCTGACGCCGAGCATGGCTACCGGGTGGAGTGACTGAAGCAGCAGCGCCCGGATGCCGCCGATGAACATCGAGGCGTCCGCGTGCACGCGCCAGATCGCGTCATCCTGGCAGAACCACCGATCTCCACGCGTGTACCAAATCTGCTGATGCACGGCCTGGAAGTCTGAGCCCGCGACCCGGTGGCGCACTGCCTTGGCCAGGCCCACACGGCTCCTGTGGAGCAGGGTCAAGGGCATGTGCCGGATCGTACCTGGCTGCGCAACGGTAGCCGGGCCGCCGTTGGCCCGCATAGCCGCGGGTGAAAACCACCCTCCGTCGCCCTCCTGGCAGCATGGGCCTGGTGCTGAGCGATGTCGAGTGCCGCCGTCTCGGGTCGGCCTTTGCCGAGCACGACTACACCGTCGATGCCGTCGTCGAACTGCTCGGGGAGGAGGCGCACCGGGCCCTCGGCCGCAACAACACCGTCCCCGGTATGCGAGCGTTGATGGGGCGGACGGATCCGCTGGCCACCTTGACGATGCTCTGGGTGCTCCAGCAGCCCGTGGCCCTAGCCGCCGTCGGCCGCGCACTGTCCGGACTGGTCGATCCGCTCATAAGCGCCGGCGTCCTTCACGAATCGGCGGGGGAGGTTGTCGCGCTGCTCGACATCCGCCCGTACGCCAGTGATGACGGCGCCAGCGGGTGGGTCTTTTCCGACCTGTCCCCGCAACTCGACACGATGATCACCCCTATGCGGCCCGACTTCGTACTCGGGGTCTCCACCGCCTCGGCGACCCTAGCCCAGCTCACCATCCGGCGACAGGCGGAGCGGGCTCTTGACCTCGGTACGGGCTGTGGCGTACAGAGCCTGCATCTGGCTCAACACGTCGACGCGGTGGTCGCCACGGACCTCAACCCGCGGGCGATTCAGCTAGCCGGGCTGACCGCCAAGATCAACTCCATCAAGCTGGACCTTCGACAGGGAGATCTCTTTAACCCGGTCGCAGGCGAGAAGTTCGACGTGATCGTCAGCAATCCGCCGTACGTGATGTCGCCGACCTCGCCAGCCAATAAGCGGCTGACCTATCGGGAGGGAAACCGCCCGGGAGACAGCCTGGTCCATGACGTCGTGCGGGATGGGGCGGCGCACCTCGCTGGCGGTGGAGTGCTACAGGTGCTGGCCAACTGGGCCCACCTCGGCGGTGGCGACTGGTCTGAGCGGCTCCGGGATTGGGTTGCCACTACGGGTTGTGACGCCCATGTGGTGCAGCGCGAAATTTTGGATCCCAGCGAGTACGTCGAGATGTGGCTGAGCGACGCCGGACTTTTCGGTTCGCCAGAGTACCGCCACCGCTATCGAGAGTGGCTTGACTACTTCGCTGCTCTCAATATCGAAGCCGTTGGGATGGGCTGGATCGTCTTGCAGCGCAACGGCAGGGCGGATCCGGACATCCGTATCGAGAACTGGCCCTACCCGGTCGAGCAGCCGGTAGGACCCGTCTTCGACGAGGGATTCAAAACCGTCGACCTTGCCCGGAGCTCGGACGCTGACCTGTTGGCACATTCCTGGCGGCTGGCCGAGGATGTCGTCGAGGAGACCCGGGGTTCGCCAGGCGCTGCAGATCCTCGCACCATCGCGCTGCGACAGCAGCGGGGCTTCCGTCGAGCCCTCCAGGCTGACACGGCGTTGGCGGCGGTGCTCGGAGCCTGTGACGGAGATCTTGATCTGCACACCATCGTCGCGACTGTCGCTGGCATCCTGAGTATCGACCAAACCGCGCTGACGCAGACTGTCCTGCCGATCATCCGAACCTGCATCCGGGATGGCTTCTTGGGCTGACCCCGCCTCGCCGACGCCATTTTTCAAAACAGCGAGATTCGCGCTGCACCTAGGAGTGCCACGTAGAGTATGCGCGCCGGCGTCCGGCGCTGGATCGAATAAGCGCCGCCACGTCGGCATTGCGCAAGAAATCAGGCGGACGACCCAAGGAAGATCAGTGGCAGCGAAGACGGCCCGAAGGCTCGTGATCGTGGAGTCGCCAACCAAGGCGGCCAAGATCGCAAGCTTCCTCGGCGACGGTTACGTCGTCGAATCGAGCCGCGGTCATGTCCGAGATCTGCCCACGGGCGCCGCCGAGGTGCCCGCCAAGTACAAGGGCGAGAAGTGGGCTCGGACGGGAGTCGATGTCGACAACGGCTTTCAGGCCTTGTACGTCGTCAATCCGGAGAAGAAGGCCACCCTGCGCTCGCTCAAGGACGCGCTGTCCACCGCCGACGAGTTGTTGCTGGCGACCGACGGTGACCGCGAGGGCGAGGCGATCGCCTGGCACCTGCTGCAGGAGCTGAAGCCCAAGGTGCCGGCGAAGAGAATGGTCTTCCATGAGATCACTCCGCAGGCGATCGCCGATGCGGTGGCCCATCCTCGTGATCTTGATGATGATCTCGTCGACGCCCAGGAGACCCGGCGCATTCTCGACCGGCTGTACGGCTATGAAGTCTCCCCGGTGCTGTGGAAGAAGGTCATGCCTCGGCTGTCCGCGGGCCGCGTGCAGTCCGTCGCAACCCGTCTGGTCGTTGATCGTGAACGCGAACGGATGGCCTTCCGGAGTGCCTCGTATTGGGATCTGGATGCGATCCTCGACGCCGGTACGGACGCTGCGCCACCGACGTTCCCTGCCCGACTGACTCAGGTGGGTGCCCGTAGGGTCGCTCAAGGTCGTGACTTCGACAGCCGTGGCCAGCTGATCGATCGCGGCGCTGCTGGCCTGCTCCATCTGGATCAACCTCAGGCCGAGGCTTTGGCCGAGTCTTTGCGCAGGGCCTCCTTCCGTGTCGATGGCATCGAGTCCAAGCCGTACACCCGCCGCCCGTACGCGCCGTTCCGTACGACCACGCTGCAGCAGGAGGCGGGCCGCAAGCTCGGCTTCACCGCGCAGCGCACGATGTCGGTGGCACAGGACCTTTACGAGGCGGGCTTCATTACCTACATGCGGACCGATTCGGTGACCCTCTCCGACACCGCGATCACCGCCGCGCGCAATCAGGTCCGTCAGCTCTTCGGTCCGGACTACCTGCCCGACAAGCCGCGGATCTACACCAGCAAGGTCAAGAACGCCCAGGAGGCACACGAGGCGATCCGCCCCGCCGGCGAGGTCTTCCGGACCCCCGCCCAGACCCGCCTGACCGGTGATCAATTCCGCCTGTTCGAGCTGATCTGGATGCGGACCATCGCCTCGCAGATGAAGGACGCCGAGGGTCAAACCATCTCGGTCAAGATCATCGCCCTAGCCCGCCCGGAGCCTGTCCAAGCGCAGAGCGGTCAGGCCACGCCGGAGTCCGCGCAGCAGGTCGTTCGGGAGGCTCAAGAAGCGGGCTGCACATTCGTGGCGTCGGGCCGAACCATCACCTTTCACGGCTTCCTCAGGGCCTACGTCGAGGCGCACGACGAGTCCGACGACACACAGTCCGACGACGCTCAGACGCGGCTGCCGAGACTCAGCGACGGTCAGCAGCTTCGGCCGGAGTCGATCACCGCATCCGGCCACGAAACGCGACCTCCGGCTCGCTACACCGAACCATCTCTGGTGGCCAAGCTGGAGGAACTGGAAATCGGACGGCCGTCGACGTACGCGACGATTCTCCGGACGATCACCGCTCGAGACTATGTGTTCAAGAAGGGCTCCGCGCTGGTCCCGACATGGCTCGCCTTCGCTGTCACCCGGTTACTCGAGGAGCACTTCCCCAAGCTGGTCGACTACGCATTCACCGCCGAGATGGAAGAAGTCCTCGATCAGATCGCAGACGGGCACGCCGAACGAATGCGGGTGCTGACCGACTTCTACTTCGGTAGTGGCGATCGGGAGGGCCTGCAACGCTTGGTCTCCGAGCTGGGGGAGATCGACGCCCGCAAGCTGTCAACCTTCCCGATCGGTGATCTTGACTCGGGGATCGTTGTGAGGGTAGGCCGCTACGGCACCTACGTCGAGGACGAGGAGGGCCGACGGGCGAACGTGCCCGACGACCTGGCGCCCGATGAGCTCACTGCCGATCTTGCACGCGAGTTGCTGTCGCGGCCCGCCGGTGAAGAGCGACTGCTGGGTACGGATCCGGAGACCGGACTGACAGTGGTGGCCAAGAACGGCCGGTTCGGGCCCTACGTCACCGAGGTGCTCGGTGAGGATGCGCCGAAGTCTGCCAAGCCGCGGACCGGCTCGCTGTTCTCCTCGATGTCCATCGATCAGGTCACCCTCTCCGACGCGCTCCGGTTGATGAGCCTGCCGCGGGTTGTGGGCGTCGATGCCGAGGGTCATCAGATCACCGCGCAGAACGGACGTTACGGTCCGTACCTGAAGAAGGGCACCGACTCCCGTTCGCTTGCCAGCGAGGAGCAGATCTTCAGCATCACCTTGGACGAAGCCAATGCCATCTATGCCCAGCCCAAGCAGCGCGGTCGCGCGGCGGCCAAGCCCCCGCTGAAGGAGCTGGGGCCGGATCCGACCTCCGGCCGGCCCATGATCATCAAGGACGGCCGGTTCGGCGCCTACGTCACAGACGGTGACATCAATGCGACCCTCCGGCGGCAGGATGACCCCGAAACGATCACGGCCGAACGTGCCGCCGAGCTATTGGCTGAGAAGCGCGCCAAAGGTCCGGCGCCCAAGCGTGCCACGCGTAAGGCCACAGGGAAGAAGGCCTCGACCGGGAAGCAGCGGACGGCCGCCGCCAAGGCGACCGCCGCTAAGTCCGCGTCGACAGCGAAGAAAGCCCCGACCAAGGTTCCGGTGGAGGCGGGCGCCGGATAAGAATCGGTGTTGCCGGTCCCGGCGTGGGAGGGTTAGCACGTGAGGAAGGGCAAGAGCCACAAGGCGAGGAAAGAGCGGCGAGGTGCCGTGGCGAACTCCGTTGAGGTCGCCACGGCCGAGCTGCCCATCAGCTCGCCCGACGGCTCAGCCAAGCTGCCCATCAGCTCGCCGGACGGCTCGACCAAGCCGCCCGGTCAGCGGCTCTACGACATGCCGTACAGCGCGACTGCCCCAAGAATGATCAACCCCGGAATCGGTTTGCACAACCTGGTGGCCAGGGCCGGACACAATGCCGCCTACGAGATCGATGTGACGTTGCTCGACGCACCGGACTACCGATTGACTAGGTCTGGGGTTCTGCTCGCCCATCGCGTGCTGGACGGTCGCGGTGAGTGGTTCCTCACCGCGCCGGAGTGGCAACCGTTGCTGCCCAAGGACCGGGTCGAGACCATGGGGCACACAGACCTCCCGCAAGAGTTCGGAGACCTGATCCGTCCGCTGCGGCGCCGGGCGACCCTGGGTCCCGTGGCGGCGCTGCGATGCGAACGCCGGGAGTTCGCCCTGCGCGACGATCAAGGTCAGACGCTGGCGCTGCTGCGCGATGACAAGGTGACGGTCCGGCGCGGGGGGTTGACGACCGCGCGTTACCGCGAGGTCATGATCACCCCGATCGGGCCCGGCTTGACCGAACAGCAGACGAACTGGCTGGATCGAACGATCACCCAGGCGGGCGCGACCGCCGTGCCTCGTTTCCCTCGCTTGGTCAGCCGCTTGGGCGCTCCGGCCACTGGCCTGACCGACTTCCCCCACCCGCGCTCGTTCGAGGCAGATGCACCCCTGACAACGTTCGTCTCTCAACTGCTGGGCTTGCGGCTACGGCAGATCGTCGAGGCTGATCTCGCTATCCGGGGTGGCAATCCCGAGGCTGCTGAGCAGCTGGCCGGGCATGCCGCTCAGCTTCGGAGCGAGCTTCGCGGGCTGTCCTTCGTACTCGACTCGGACTGGGTTGAAGACCTCTATGACGAGCTGGATTGGATCATTCTGGATGCTGATCCGCGTCGCGCCGGCCCCCCGGAGGAGGCCGAGCGGGCTCGAGAGCAGTTGGTGGGCCGTCTGCACACCGAGCGTTATCTGGCGCTGTTGGACCGGTTGGTGACAGCGACCCGCGCACCCAAGCTGGGTGACGCCAGCGCGCTCGCCACCGGAGAGGCGCTGACGGATCTTCTCGATTCGGTTGTGAGCAGGTTCCGCCGCGGTGTCGATCGGCTCAATCCGGACGCTCCACCGCACGCCTGGGAGGACGCCTGGCGATCCATTGGGCAGTTGCAGTGGGTGGCCGATGTCTCCACTCACGTGATGCCTGCTGAGACGGAGCGGATCCAGCATCGACTGGCCAAGTCGCGCGAGCTACTGAACCAGATCCACGAGTATCACGCGGCCGGTGATCGAGCAGTCGAAGAGGTGAGTGGGTTGTCGGCGCTCGAGGCGTTTGAAGCGGGCAGGGCCTACGAGCGCGACCTTGAAGAGGCCCGCCGCCTGAAGGAGGAGTTCCTGGCGTTGTGGACCAAGACGAAGAGAAAGCTTGACGCATGACGGCGGCCGAAGAGCGTATGTGGCGCGGTGTTTTCCTGGTTTTCGAGGGCGGTGACGGGGTCGGTAAGACGACGCAGGTCGCGCGGATGTGTGGACTGTTGGCGGAGCGCGGGCACGATGTCGTACGGACGTACGAGCCCGGCGATACCGCCGCTGGCCGGCGGATCCGTGACATCGTGCTCAGTCCCAAGACGGGCGACCTCGCCCCGCGCGCCGAAGCACTGTTGTATGCAGCAGACAAGGCTCAGCACCTCGCCGAAGTGATCCGGCCTGCGCTGGAGCGAGGAGCAGTGGTCGTCTGCGACCGTTATGTCGATTCCATGTTGGCCTACCAGGGCGCCGGCCGGATGCTCGAGTTGAGCGATGTGGAGTCGATCACTCGTTGGGCAACCGACGACGTTCGAGCCGACCTCACTGTCGTTCTCGACATGGATCCGGCGCTGGCGGTTGGTGAAAAGCGGCAGCAGGATCGGGTGGAGGCGGCTGGCGACGGCTTCCATGCCCGCGCCCGGTCGTTCTTCCTCGACCTGGCGGCTCGCGATCCTGATCGGTATCTCGTCTTGGATGCCCGCTTGTCGCGAGCCGAAATCAGCGACAGGATTCTCCAGCGTTTGCAGCCGATGCTGGCGACGACGCCGGTCGAGCCGATTGAGTCGGCGGAGCCGAGAGCGTCGGGGGCGCCAGTGGAGCCGGGAGTGTCTGGGGCGGCTGGCACAGTGTCATCGTGATCCGGACGTGCAGGTGATCGCAGACGTGGTGGACGGATCGGTGTCGGAAGGGTCGGCCGTCAGCGTGGTCTCGCCGGTTACGGAACAAGGGGTTTGGGCCGAGCTGGTTGGTCAGGAAGTGGCCGTCGAAACCCTGCGGCGTGCGGTGAGCGGTGAGCCACATGCGATGAGCCATGCCTGGCTGTTCACCGGGCCGCCCGGGTCGGGCCGGTCCAACGCCGGCCGGGCCTTCGCTGCTGCGTTGCAATGTTCCCGTGGCGGTTGCGGGGCCTGTACGGATTGCCGTTCGGCGCTGAACGGTTCGCATCCTGATGTCACACTTGTGCGGACCGAGCAGCTCTCCATCGGTGTTGAAGAGGTTCGCGAGCTGGTCCGCCGCGCTGCCATGAGCCCCACGCTGGGCCGCTACCAGGTGATCGTGGTGGAGGACGCGGATCGAGTCACCGAGCGCGGCGCTGATGCGCTGTTGAAGAGTGTCGAGGAGCCTGCCGCTCGTACGGTGTGGATTCTGTGCGCACCGACCCCCGACGACGTCGTGGCGACGATCCGATCGCGTTGCCGGTTGCTCAACCTCCAGACACCGAGTGAGGAGGCCATCGCGGCGTTGCTGCAGAGCCGGGACAAGATAGATCCGGCCCTCGCCCGGTATGCAGCCCGCGTCGCTCAGGGGCACATCGGCCGGGCGCTGGTGCTGGCCCGGGACGAGGGCGCCCGCCAGCGACGTGCCCGCATCCTGCAGATTCCACTCTCTCTGAACGGCCTCGGTGCCTGCCTGTCGGCGGCGGCCGAGCTAGTCGCCGCGTGCACCGAGGAGGCGGCGACGGCGACGGTGGCGCTGGACGCGAAGGAACGGACCGAGCTGGAGGAAGCGTTGGGTTTCGGCACCAGGGGGGCGAAGCCGCGGCAGGCCCAAGCCGCCGTCAAAGATCTCGAAGATCAACAGAGGGCTCGGGCGAAGCGATTCCAGCGTGACGCCATCGATAGGGCACTCACCGAGCTGACCGGTTGCTATCGAGATGTTTTGAGTATTCAGACGGATTCAGGGGCAATGCTGGTTAACTCTGACCTAGAGCCTCAGATTGCCGTGCTCGCCAGGAGGTCGACGCCCGAAGCCACGCTCCGAAGGATCGACACGTTGCTCGCATGCCGGGTGGCACTTGAGGGAAACGTCGCGCCCCTGCTCGCGGTCGAGGCTGCGCTGATCGGTCTGGTGGAGGCGTAATTGTGCCGTACACAAGTCCGAAGATCAATGGGGAAAGCCTTCACCTGATTCTCAGTTTTTCGGGTTCCATTTGTCCTCTTCTATTTAGTAATGTGTTCTCGGGTTGCCGGAGGGGACGAACCCCCGAGCGTTCTCTCCGACAACCTCCATAATTTGATCTTGAGGATGAAAGCCCCAGCCTTCCAGGCGGGGCTTTTTGCTGTTCCTGTATTGCCCACCGACACGCCGATACTCCAAGTTGCGCACGAACTTGATGTCCGTCTAGGTTGGTCCCCGGTCGTCTCCAGTTCGTTATCAAGACGCTGGTCACGATGTCACAGAACGGTGACGAGGTGCCCGCACCTAGGGCTACGCCACCGGGACTGGACAGGTGTTTTCGGGGACCAACGAAGAACATACCGGCGCGGGTGGGCTCCTGCCCCCCAGAACGCCCACCCGTGGAGGCCCGGCAGACCCGCATCTGCCGGGCTTCCCCCCTCTCTGTAGTTCCCCCCGCACCTCGTCCGACTACTTCCGCCAGACCGGGGCAGGCCGGAGTTCATCGGAATGTTTGAGCTGTCGATCTGGACGTGCCACCGGGGCGGATGGCGCGAGTAGGCGGTGCACGGCACGGTCCAGCACGTCAGCGCGCGGAGGGTGATGGCAGCGGCACTAGGCTTGGGCAATGGCGCGGGTGATGGCGGTGTCGTTCGAGCGGTACGGGCGCCTGTACTATCTCGACCCGGGCGACTCGATGTACGCGGTAGGCGACAAGGTGTTGGTGCCCACGGATTCGGGCCCCGAGGTCGCCGAGTGTGTTTGGGCGCCGGAGTGGGTCGACGACGATCCTGGCTACGCCGACCTGCCGCTCTGCGCCGGCAAGGCCGATCAGGCCGATCTCGACCGAGACGCAGCTAACCGCCGAAGGCGCGCCGAGGCGAAGTTGGTGGCCAAAAAGTTGATCAAGAAGAACGACCTGCCAATGAAAGTGGTCGCGGTGGACTTCCTCGACTCCGGTGCTGAGGTCGATCAGCTGGTGGTGATCTACTTCAACGCACCACATCGAGTGGATTTCCGTGCGCTGGTGGGGGAGTTGGCACGAAGCCTCCGGGCTCGGATCGATCTTCGCCAGATCGGCTCTCGTGACGCGGCGCGGCTGACCGGTGGCCTTGGCAGCTGCGGCCG
The DNA here is from genome assembly GCA_035264145.1 of Propionibacteriaceae bacterium. Classification (GTDB taxonomy): domain Bacteria; phylum Actinomycetota; class Actinomycetes; order Propionibacteriales; family Propionibacteriaceae; genus Microlunatus. The sequence goes on along the minus strand of DATFQP010000205.1, from coordinate 1,210 downwards.
CGACCTGTGCTGCGCCACCTTCCTCAAAGACTTCGAACCGGTCACGCTGCGGATGGCGAAGCTGCAGGAGCTGCCACCGAATCCGCTGAGAATCTCCGGCGCCTGCGGGCGGTTGTTGTGCTGCATCAAGTACGAGCACCCGCTCTATGCGGACTTCGCCCGGCAAGTCCCGGCGGTCGGTCAGCGGGTCACGACTGACGAAGGCGAGGGCACGGTCGTCGCGCACCAAGTCCCGGCCGACTCGGTGCTGGTCCGGATGAGCGCATCGGGAGCGATGACCAGTTGCTCGCGTGCGAGCGTGTGCGGCTCCCGCCATGCGTACGATTCCCGGCCCGCGGCTCCCGAGGAACCGATGAACAAGCTGCGGCGTCGCCGTCGAAACTGAGATGAGATCCCGCGCACGCCGGCTCGTCGCGGCGTTGGTGTGCGCGGCGGTCGCTTCCGCCGGCTGCTCGGGGAGGGGTTCTACTCCTGATCCGGCACCGCCGTCCCCTAATCCGGCGACCGCGTCGGATACATCACCAATTCCGCCCGACGGTCGTCCTGTTCAGCCCGTCCCGGATGTACTGCCCTACGGGTATGCGGATCCTCCGCCGGGGAACGGCTTCAACCGCTACCGAAACCAACAGCTGTCCTGGGCGCCCTGCTTGAATGGTCTGGAGTGTGCCACCGTGCTGGCGCCACTGGACTACACAAGGCCGGACGGGCGGGCGCTGACCTTGTCCCTCGCCAAGCGCAAGGCAACGGGAACTCCTCGGCTGGGCACGCTCTTCCTCAATCCCGGTGGGCCCGGAGTCTCGGGCCGGGAGCTGGTGGAAGGCTTCGACAGCAAGGGGTTGGAGAGGTACGACCTGATCGGCTGGGACCCTCGGGGCACGAATGACTCGACGCCGGTGCAGTGCTTCTCGAAAGGCAGCGACTACGATCGCTATCTCTCGGTGGACGTTTCTCCCGACGATGACGCTGAGCTGGACGTCCAGATTTCGGCGGACCGGGGATTCGGGCAGGTGTGCTTGAGCAAGTCCGGATCGCTGCTGCAGCACATCTCCACGGCGGAGACCGTAGGTGATCTTGATCTGCTCCGGCATCTGGTCGGGGACAGCAAGATCAACTACTTGGGGTTCTCGTACGGCACCTTGATCGGATCCCTCTATGCCCAGACCTTCCCGAAGCGGGTCGGGCACCTGGTGCTGGATGGGGCAGTCGACAT
>DATFQP010000204.1:0-9563 GCA_035264145.1 Propionibacteriaceae bacterium | reverse complement strand
GACGCCGAGGTCCCGGATGGCCGAAATCATATCGGTGCGCAGCTCCTCGGCCCAGTGCCACTGTCCGGGCGCGGCATCTGCCAGCGGTGCACCCTTGACCATCTCAAGAGCTGTGCGCAAGGCCGCCGTCGACGAGCGGTTGATGCCTGGCGAGGTGAGGATCTGGAACCGCTGCCAGTCCGAGCTGACGGCCGGGTGCAACTCGATCCGCCCGCTGTAGGCGTCCGGGAGGTACGGCTGGCCGTCCGGATCCGAGCCCAGCCAGTTGCGGAGCCGGCTCATGTTGGAGCGCCGGGTCCCCTCCGCCACGGCCAACGCGGAAGCCATTGCCTGGGCAGTCGTACGAGGGTTCTCCAACAACCACGCGCAATACTCCAGGCATTGCTTGCCCGCTCGCGGCGGAATCACCCCGGCAGCGTCCATCAGCTCGATCGGCCCCAGAAGCTGAAGCATGGGATGGCTGTAGCCGACACGGGCCTCCACCATCCGCGTTTCCATTGGTTCATCTCCGTCCGTGCCTGCGTTGATCCAACCTCCGAATCGCCTTCCGAGGTACGTCACGTTGTCGGGTGGTGGGTCCGGCGGCTGCCTTCCATCACGCCACCACGGCGCTGGGGTCGTCTCGTCACTTCCCGCCGCGGAGATCAACTCAACGACCGCCCGCTGCCCAGGTGGCGTGATCAACTGAGGTACCAGCTCGAGTCCGAGTGGCTGAAGAGTTGCGCGCACTGTTGCGTCGGGAACGGATGCTTGCAACTGCAGGCTCCAGGGAGCCCCGGTGAGTGGAGCGGCGAGGACCGCCGCCATGGTCACCCGGGGCGGGCGGGTCAACAGGTCGATCAGGCGCACCGACTGTTCTGCTGTTGGCGTGCGATTGATCAACGCGACTTCCGGAACCCACGGATCGGCCAGGTCAGGATCGATCCGACGCTGCCCGACCACGGCCGACGACCGGTGTGCCCGTTGAGCCGCCGCCCGTCGCTCCCATCGCTCGAGCAAGCCGTCAAGATCATCGGTCGAAGTGACGTTGTCCTTCGCGACGGCTTCGGCGAGCCCGGTGCTCTGACCGATCAGGGTGAGCACGAGCTCATCGGCCGATGGCGAGAAGGCCAGTTCGATCGCCATCGCGGCGAGCGCCGCGCTCGACAACCCGGGGTCTCCGTCGAGCGTCAACAGTCCGAGGCCCTCCAGGTCGAGGAGCACCTGTTGATCTTGATCATCTCTACCGATCGACACCAGGCTCGGATAGGGCCGCAACGCCTCCTCGACACCAGGTACCGCTCGCAACTGCGGTCGATGCTCCCGCTCGAGCAACCACGAAGCGCCACTTACGGTGAATCCGAGGGGCGCAGGCACTGCGCCGGAGGCCAGAACCAGCTCGATCTGATCATCACCAACCTTGGCCAGCCGGAGCGGCGGCAAGGGCATATCGTGCGCGCGGCAATGGGCGGAGATCGCGCGAGTCGCCAGGTCGAGGGTGCGCAGGCTCAGCGGTGCTTGCCGCCGGCCGAGAAGCTGCTCGGCCGCAACCGCGCGGTCTGGCGGTGAGGTTATTCTGCGGCCGACCGGGCGGGTCTGAAGCTGCACTCGGCGACGAGCTGCCAAACCAGCAACTACCCCGGCCGCCATCAGCGACCCCACCGATGCCAATCCCAGCGCCACACTGCCGTGCTCTGCCGGTAACTCCACCGGGGCTGGGTCGACCGGGCGTGCTGAAGGTGAAGCCGTCGAGCTCTCCCCTGGTGGCGATGCTTCGTGCTCCGGTGCTCCACGATCGGCATCTTTCGCCGGTTCGCGGTGATCGGCGATTGGGTTGGCCGTGGGTTTCTTTCCGGGTAGTGCCAGACGCACGCCGGGCACGATGTCGTCCGCGTCGCTCAACTGCGCGCGGTTGGCGCGAAGGATCCGCGGCCACAGTGACTCGCTGCCGTAGACCTCCTTGGCGATCGAGGACAAGGTGTCACCCCGCTTCACCACGATGGTCCGAGCGTCTGAGCCGCCGTCGGGACTCTCAACATCGGGGATGCGAAGCCGCCACCCCGGTTCAAGCCGGTCTGGCCCTCCCGTCAGCAGTTCGGGATTGGCCATCGCGATCTTGCGCCACTGGCGCCCGTCACCGTAGTAGTGCTCGGACAGGCTCCATAGGTCGTCGCCGCTCTCCACCAGGTGAACGTGCCCGCGGTCTCCTTCCTCCGACACCCGCTTGGGTATCGACTGCTCAGCCTCTCGGTTGGCGGATTCGTCCGGAGGCGCGGTAGGAGTGACGCCGAGCGGATCGGCCTGGACTGTGGGGGAGGTACCGGCCATGGCGATTACGGACAACATCAATCCAGCCACCACCCGCCGCGGGCCAGCGAGCCCCGGAAAGCGGAACGAAATACGGTGGCTCGACACCAGCTCGATCACTTCCGCGAGGGCCGAGACCGCGAAGACCAGCCATGCGATCCAGCCGACAACGGCAATCAGCCGGACGAGCAGGGTTCCGTCGTCAGGTCTGAGCAGGGCCCGCCGCATCGCCTCCCAGCTGATCTCCGCAGGCAGTGGGTTGCCACTCAGCGCAATCAGGGCAAGAGGCACTCCGGCCAGGAGGAGCAGGAGGGCAGCCAAAGCGCCGAAGCCGCGGATAAGGCGCATACGGTTCACGATGCCGGGAGCCCCGGCCGATCGGAACCAGTCAGGTGTTGTCCGTTCCGTCCGAGTGTTGTCCGTCGGCCACGTTGCCCCATCGCGCTAACCCTGCATGATCCGAAGCAGGGCGGCGACGAGGAAGATCAGGCCGAAGATCATCGCTGGCACGGTCATGAAGATCGTCATGCTCTCGGCGGCGGCACTGGCAGCCGTCTGTTCCCTGCTCAGATGGGCATCACGGAGTTCGCGCAGCCGGGCTCGCAGGGCACCGGATAGGGCTGCTCCACTCTCGTCCAGCTGCATGATGTCCGCGAGATCCTTCAGCTCCGGCAGGTCCAGTTGGTCGGCCAGTCGGCGAAGTTGGGCGTACGGCGATTGCTGTTCAAGTCGAGCCCGGTCGAGAGCAAGTCGGATCTGTCGGAAAATGGTGACATCGCTCAGGCTCGCCGCGTGCTGAAGTGCCTGGCTCGAGGATGCGTTGGCGAGTCGTTCCAACGTCACCAGATCGATGAACACCAGGAGTGACTCGACGGCGTCAGACCGCACGCCAGCCGTGGTCCGGCGAAGCAGCAGATCCGGCAGGAAGAAGCCGACCATCGACCCGAGGATGCAAAGGATCGCAGGCAGCGTGCTCGGGCGGCCGTTCACGCTCCACAAGGCGAGGCCGACCAGCGCCGGGAGGAGCGCACCTACCAGTGCCATCACCGCCTTGTCGGCGTAGAACTCGGCAATGGATTTGGCTTGCAGTCGCAGGGCCTTGCGCTGACCGTCGGTCAGGGGCACGGGGCTGAGCTGATACAGGCGGCCGCCCAGTCGCTCGGAGACACTGCTCGGAAAACCGAGGTCCACCGCGCGTTCGCTGGTTTCGGCGTCGACCACAATGCGCGCCAGCGCATCGGCCAGCCGAGGCGTGGTTGGGACGAGTGCGACGACCAGGCAGATCACACCACCGGCGAGCAGGGCGCCGGCAAGGAGGACGATCGACAGCGTCACAACCGCTGCCCCACCAGGATGCGCTGCCGCGGATGTTGTTGCGCGCGGCGCCGCATCAAGATCAACGAACCCAAGTACAGACACACCAACACCGACAAGATCAGCTGACCGATCGGCGTGCGGTAAGGCTCGAAGAATTGCGGATTCAGCACCAACACCAGAGCGAGTGTGGTCAAACTGATCACCGTGACCTGGCGCACGACGACGTAGGGCTTGGAGCGCTCCCTCTCGATTGCTCGCCGGCCCTTGAGTTGCGCCTGGATCGAGTCGGCGAGCGCGTGCAGGGTAGCCGACGCGCCGTTCGTTCCCCGGTTGGCCGCCAAGATCAAGGCCGCGACCACCGCGTCGGCATCGGGTGAATCGAGGTCATCGGAGAACCGCAGGAGAGCGTCCTGCGTCTGCCAACGGTTGTTCAGGCGGGCCACGAGGACGCCGATCTCCTCTGCGATGGAGGAGGGGGCGGTCCGCCGCGACACCCGGATGGCGTCGGTGACCGACTTGCCGGTAGTCAGCGTGGCGGTCAACGATCGCACCCAGCGATCCAGCGCCTCGAGCAGATCAACATCACGTGGCTTGGGCAGCGCCAAGAGGTAAGGCAGTCCGAGCGCGAGAACCGGGATCGCCACGATGGCGATCAGCCAGCCGGAGAGCGTCGCCACCCCAAGCCCGACGAGGATTCCGGTCAGCAGTGTCGCGTCCCGTCGACGCCCTGCGCGGCCGATGGGCCGCCGGGTAACGCGCGCCCAAGACCCTGAGAGTCGCTCACGAGGTGGCCGCTCAGCCGGCCCGGTTCGCTGAAGACCCCGGATGATGGCCAGCACGCCGCCTACCAAGATCAGCCCGATGGCAGCGGCCAGCACGCTGTCCATCACGCCATCTCCCGCCTGAACGGCAGCAGTTCGGCCTCGAAGTCGGCGTCGGGGAAGAACCCGGCCGCCTGGCCATGACCCCCGGAAGCGCTGTACGTCAGGTGGGTGACCGGCCGACCGTTCTCGATGGCACGCGTGACCTGACGGATCTCGGAGATGAACCGCCGCCTACTTCCGCCTTTCCAGGTCTCGTCGATGAGCTTGACGTAGATCAAGAGGTGAATGTTGTGCGCGATCTGCCGGTAGGCCTCCTCGATGGTCAGGACACCTCCTTGCGCGACCCGGGACGCCAGCCGATCAATCGTCGACTCCGCGGAGTGGGAATGGGTCGTGCTCAAGGTTCCCGTGCCGGCTTGCATGGCCTCGAACATGGCCGCCGCCTCGCCGCCGCGTACCTCGCCGACGACCAGTCGGGACAGGTTCTGGCGGAGTGCTTCTGGCATCAAGTCCGAGATCATGAAGTCACCGACCCGGCTGCCGCCAGAGGTCTCACCGTGGCCCACACGAGCCTGCAGCGCGAGAATGTTCTCTCGGCCGCGCTGGAGGTGTGTCATCAGCTCGTAGTCGGTTTCCAGGGTCCCGAATCGCTCGTTCGGTGGGATGGAGCTGATCAGGGCCCGCAGCAAGGTGGTCTTCCCGGCTCCCTGATCACCAGAGATCACCATCGACTTGCGGGCCAGGATCGCTGCGTCCAGAAACTGCGCTACTTCGTACGGCATGAGGCCAGTTGCGGCAAGATCGGCCAGCGAGACATCGGTGAGGGTGTGCTGCCGGATCACCACACTGGGCCGGTAAGAGAGGCCGAAAGCAATGGCGTGCAGCCGGAACCGATCACCCAGTGCCAGCGTCATCGTCGGGTGAGCATCGTCGAACGGGCGTGACGGTTCGGTGTTCTGTCCCAAGAAGCGAATCGTTTCGACCAACTCTTCGTCGCTGGCCGCGACCGGCGGCATACGTTCCCGCCGGCCGTTGCCGTACTGGATGACGACCGAATCGAAACCGTGGATTTCGATGTTCTCGACGTCTGGCCTCTCCAGCAACGGCTGTAGCCGTCCGTAACCGAAGACTGCGTCCTCGACCGCGTGGACGTACGCCTGCTCCTGCGCTGTCGACCATAAATCGGCTCCTTCACGGTGGAGCGTCCGGACGTGGTCAGCGACAACGCGCTTGATGATCGAGCGGCCGAGCAGCAGGCGGTCATCACCGGCCAAGCCAGCGCCCACGGTGCGCAAATGATCTTCGGTTTCCTCGGTGATTGCGGCCGACGCCAGTCGACGGAGTTCGATGACCTTCGTCCAGTCGACGCCAGCGGTCGGAAGCGCATCGCGGGCATCGTCGAGCTCTCCAATGGAGTAGATGCCGAAGGCTGCTGCTCGCTCCCGCCGTACGGCAGGGGCTTCCGCCCCTGGGCCCGACATCGACTCATGGTCGTACTCGGCGAAGACAGGGATCTCTGCCAGCGAGGTGGGAGCCTGAGCAGTCCCTTTCTCATTCATGATCAACTCCGAATCAAGTCAGCCGAGCGCTCCAAGCGGACAGCTAATGTTGCGGCCAGATCGGAAATCGAGGTGATCAGCGCAGATCGGTCGAACTTGCGCGGTCGCGGCTTCCCGTCAGACAGATGTGCCGCGGCGCGCTGATCATTGGCGACGCCGAGCGCGGACACATTGAGCGCCTTGGTGATCTCAGAACGCGAATACGGTTCCGACTCGCCCACGATGATCAGGCCCAGTCCACCACCGGTTTCACCGAGGCGGGGATGATCACGAAGGGTCGCCAAGTGCACCCGGGCCGACATCACCGCTCGCAGATTGGAGCGCAGGATCAGACAGGTCTGCGCGGCATGTTCGACCAATGCCACCGGTAGGCCGGCGGAACCCAGCCGACCTGCGTCCACGATGACGTCGTAGCCGACGTCGGACAGACGGTCGAACGTCTCGGCAAGGTCGGTCCAGACCCCACCGAAGTGGCTGGCGCTTCCAGGCTTGGTGAAGCCGGCAAGGAAAAGCCGGCGGTTCCCATGATCATCGGCGAGCGGTTCGCACTGATCAAGCACCACCTCGCGAAGTGGGCGGCGGTCGCGGTGGGCTTCCGCTACCCGCAGCAGACCCTTGCCTGCGGCCGACCGGCCGGCGAGGTATCCGGCCAACACCGACTGGTGGGCGCCCGGATCACAGTCAGCCAAGAGCACCGAGCGAGGCCACGTCAGCGCAAGACCGACACCGAGTGTGGTCACGCCGGGTGAGCCGGAGGCGGATGTCAAGATCAACATAGCCACGGTCGATCACCGAGCCGGATCACGGACGACGGCAAGCCGGTCGGAAGCGGCCAGCATCGCGATGGTGGGCGCCTGACCGCTTGCGACGTCGACGTTGATCACGATGGATGCCCCGTCTGCTCCGGGCGCCTGGTCAACGATGGTGGCCGGGTACGTCTTGCCTGCAAGCTTGTCTGACGTGTCCGGGTCGGTCGTGCTCGCGGGTGGAAGCACTACCAGGCGTGCTGGAGAACCAGGAATGAGCAGTTCGGCCGGCGCCCGGCCGGTCGCCAACTTGATGCCGACAACAGCTCTACCGCTGTCCGGGATTACCAGGTCATCAATAGCGCCAGGCACCGGTATCGTCCCCTCTGGTAGGTCATAGATCGCCTTCCGTCCCACTAACGCATCGAGCTGAGCAGCAGGTATCGACTTCCGCACCGCATCTCCACTCAGTTGCACCACCGCGAGATCCGACGCCTCAACCGTCTCGCTTCGGTAGACCGTGGCCGACATCTTGATTACGGAGGTCTCTGCCGCGACTCGGTTGTAGACCGCGTACGACAGCAGGGCGCCGAGACATAGGGCAACGATGCCGAGTGCAATCCACTTCGGATTGCGGCGCCCCGGAATACGGGGCGGTTCAGGGGTCGAAGTGGTCGACCCGCTGGCCGGATTCGATCTGCCAAGCGCCGCCCCATGTGCCGGCGCGGCAGCTCTGGCTTTCACATCGATGCTCATAGTGCCTTCGTGATTGCGATGGTTGTTGGTTACCGGCTGCGCCCGGTGGGTACGAGGTTGGCTTCTGCGTAGCCGCGCCCGGTCAGTCGGCCGATGCCGATGACGCCGAGGAAGATCGTCGGTTCGGATGCTGACGTCTGGACTGTCACGATTCCACCGGCCACGGCAACTGATCCGGTGACACCTGGCTGCCCGGCCAGGTATGCCTTGGCTGCCGTCACAGCGGCGCCCACAGGACTTACGCCCCCGAGCTCGAGGGTCGCCGCGGCGTTTCCGGCGGCTCGACTCGCGCCGGCAGCGGCGGCTTCGGCGCGGCTGGCGGCAGCGACCTTCTGACCACCGTCGATGACCAGCCCAGCGGTCATGATCAGCGCGCCGGTGATCATCAGCACGAAGACGCTTACCGACTGACCTCGTTGGTCGCGTTTGGCAATAATCATGATCTCCCCCGGTACGTATCCAGGGCAGCCGCACCTTGACCAGTGACCGCGATTGATCCGGGCATGCCCGGGAGCAGGATGTCGGCGAACGGCACGCGGCAGCCCACCGTGGATGTCACGGTCGCCGGCGTACCCACCGGTACGCCGTAGGCCGCCGCACCGATAACAACGGATCGATCCACGCAGACCAGGCCAGCCGTCGACAGCGATCTCGCGGCCGCGGATTGGCCCTCGGCGGTGGCCAACGCGGCCGTCCGCGCAAGCGACGCTGCCCTAGCCGAAGTCTGCGCCGCTTCGATCACGGCCGTACGGGCGAACCACAGCCGTCCCCCGGCGATCAAAAGGCCCAGAAAGACGACAAGGGCAGGCACCAGCAATGTGATTTCCACGGCGGCCGCTCCCCGCTCGTTGAAGCGAGGTCGACGATGTCTCACGGTTGGCTCACCCGTTCGACCGGCGCTGACGCAGTCTCCGTAAGGGCGCCTAGGCCGAGATCCAAGATCAGTGCCGCTTGGGCGTTGACGACCACAGTAACGGAGGTGGGGCTCCGATCGACTGCGACGCTGATCTGTCGCAACCCGCCAGACTGGGCGATGGCTTGGGCGACCGCTTCCGCATTGCCGGACGAGCTGTGCGTACCGCGTGCTGTGTCTGCCGCAGCGATGGCCGCCCGCAGAGCCACGTTTCGGCTGTGCAGCCAGATACCTGACTCGATGATTCCGAGCGTGATGAGCATAATCAGCGGCCAGATCAAGGCGTACTGGACGGACTCGCTCACACCCCGTTCGGTGCGGGGTAGCTTTCTCATCGATCAGTTCGGCAGGTGCGAGCTGACGTAGCCCTTGAGGAAGACCGCGATCACAAGCGCCACGGCGACGGCGGCGCCGATCAGAATCGCACCCTCGGCGGACTGACTCAGTCCTCGTTCGTTTCGAGTCGATGCCCGGCGCAGTTGCACCAAGAGGCCAAGGATGCTTGCGGCGTACTGCTTGATGTGCATGACGTGCCTTCCCCGAGTGAGTGTGAAGTCGACTTTGAAAGCTTGATCAGTTATCGGATCAGTACCTGGAGCTCGCCCACCGGCAACTGAACGCTGGAAGCCTGAATCATGGGGATGACTCCCGTCTGGCTGTTGATGGTCCAGTTCACGTTCCAGTGGGTCCGCGCCGTGACCGTGTAGTTGCCGTCAGGCAGTGAGGGCTTCTCGTACTGGTAGCCGCAGACTGGAGATCTGTCGCCCGGCTTGACGGCCGGGGTCCAAGGCAACCCCGGGCCGTCGCAGGTCACAACGTTTCCGTCGCCCATGAGGAAGTCAAGGCTCTTGACCTTCGCTTCGAGACGGACGCGCAGATTGAACACTTGATCCCAGACCGCCGGCGGGCGAGGGTCACCGCCGCCTGACAGCCAGAGTGGGTAACCGACGGCAGCCATCTTCCACCGGTTCAGCTCCGGCGGCGGGCCGATCACTGGCTTCAGTGGTTCTAGATGCAGACGGGCAAACGCGATGTAGGCAACCTGCTCCGGCGTCAAGATAATCTGCGGCCCACGTTGCACTGCGGTGGCATCAGTGACAAGCGTTCCTGGAACCTCTGTCGCAAAGGCTGGCGGAATCGGTTGAGTGCAAAACGGCGCCGC
>DATFQP010000203.1:0-5511 GCA_035264145.1 Propionibacteriaceae bacterium | reverse complement strand
CCACGGCAAGACCACGCTGACCGCGGCGATCACGAAGGTGCTGCACGACAAGTACCCGAACCTGAACGAGGTGTCCGCCTTCGATCAGATCGACAAGGCTCCCGAGGAGCGGCAGCGCGGCATCACGATCTCCATCGCGCATGTCGAATACCAGACCGAGAAGCGGCACTACGCGCACGTGGACTGCCCTGGTCACGCCGACTACATCAAGAACATGATCACCGGTGCGGCCCAGATGGACGGCGCGATCCTGGTGGTGGCGGCCACCGACGGCCCGATGCCGCAAACCCGCGAGCACGTCCTGCTGGCCCGGCAGGTGGGTGTGCCGGCGATCGTGGTCGCGCTGAACAAGTGCGACATGGTCGACGACGACGAAATCCTCGAGCTGGTGGAGCTGGAGGTCCGGGAGCTGCTCAGCGAGTACGAGTTCCCTGGCGACGACTTGCCGGTCGTCAAGGTGGCGGCGTTTCCCGCCCTGAACGGTGACGCCAAGTGGACCGGTGCCATCGAGGAGCTGATGGACGCGGTCGACGACTACATCCCGCAGCCGACCCGGGAGGTCGACAAGCCGTTCCTGATGCCGGTGGAGGACGTCTTCACCATCACCGGTCGTGGCACTGTGGTCACCGGCCGGATCGAGCGCGGCGTGATCAAGGTCAACGAGACTGTCGACATCATCGGCATTCGCGATACCAAGCAGACCACCACGGTCACCGGTGTCGAGATGTTCCGGAAGCTGCTCGACGAGGGCCAGGCGGGTGAGAACGTCGGGTTGCTGCTGCGCGGCACCAGGCGGGATGACGTCGAGCGCGGCATGGTCGTGATCAAGCCCGGTACCACCACCCCGCACACCGACTTCGAGGCGCGGGTCTACATCCTCTCCAAGGAGGAGGGTGGACGGCACACGCCGTTCTTCAACAACTACCGTCCGCAGTTCTACTTCCGGACCACCGACGTGACCGGTGTGGTGAATCTGCCGGAGGGCACCGACATGGTCATGCCCGGTGACAACACAGACATGTCGGTGCAGCTCATCCAGCCGATCGCCATGGAAGAGGAGCTGAAGTTCGCCATCCGCGAGGGCGGCCGCACGGTGGGCGCCGGACGAGTGACCAAGATCTTGAAGTGACGGGAGGCGGTCAGACGATCCTCAACTGAGGTCGCCGGTCGTACCATCCATCGACTCTTGATCAACACGAAGGTCCCGGGCTGTGATGGTCCGGGCCTTCGGCGTTTCTGAGGTCGGTTCGAGGGGACCCCGGCTGGTCGAGCCCGTACTGCTGCGATTGAATGGTCCGCACTCGATCACGACTACAGGAGGTCATCGTGCCCGGCACTGTCGCCCGCGTTACCGAGATCAGCGCCAAGTCCGACACCAGCTTCGAGGATGCCGTGAAGCTCGGCCTTGATCGGGCCAACTCCACACTTCGCGGCGTCACATCGGCCTGGGTCAAAGAGCAGTCGGTCGAGGTCGACAACGGCCAGATCAGCGGTTACCGAGTCAACCTGCTCGTCACCTTCGTCCTCGAGTAGGACTCGCCTCAGGCCGCAGTCAGCAGCGCCACGGGGTAATCGGCGAGCAAGTCGGCTATTAGCGCGTCCCCTTGTGCGATCCGTCCGGTCAATTGATCAACATATGCCCGTCGAAGGGTCAGTCTGGTGTCCCCCCAGCTGCCGGTCGCGGCCAACCGGACCGGCAGCCGGGTGGCGAGGGTGATCGCGCCGCCCCGGTCGAAGCCAACGATGTGATCGCGTGCTGAGCCCAGGCCCTCGACCGGCTGATAGCTGCGGAACCAGTCCGGATGCTCACGCCGGAGACGAAGTGCCTGGCGGGTGATCCACAGTTTCGCAATGCCGGTCTCGTCAACCGTCGGCCGGCCGTCGTCTACCCGGCCGAGCAGCGCCATCCGAGCGGCGAAGTCCACCGGCCGGCGATTGTCCGGGTCGACGAGGGAGTTCTCCCAGATCTCAGAGCCCTGGTAGACGTCCGGGACGCCGGGCATCGTGAGCTGGACAAGTTTTTGCCCGAGAGCGTTCGACCAGCCGGGACCGGTGATCAGCGCGTCCAGCTCATTCCAGGCGGCCCGTAGCTGAGGTTCGTCGAACGCCGCGTCGACGGCCTCGTGTACTGAGGCTTCGAACGCCCCGTCTGGTGCCGTCCACCGTGTTCCGTCCGCCGCCTCCCGCATCGCCTTCTCGGCGTAGGCGTGCATCCGCCGGCGTTCTATCGGACCAGTCCCGGCCAGGCTCTGAGCCAAGAAGTAGCCGAAGGCCGAATTGGGGATCTTCGTCGAAGTGAGGAAGCGCTCGGCGAAGCGGCCCCAGTCGTCGGGCAACTCCGACAACACGGCGAGTCGGGCCCGTACGTCCTCACCGCGTTTGGTGTCATGGGTGGACAGGCTGGTCATGGAATCCGGTGCTCGATCTTGACGGATGGTCTGAAGTCGGTGGAACTCCTCGAGCGGGATACCGAACTCGTTGGGATCTCCGCCGACCTCGTTCAGGGCCACGAACCGCGCGTATCGGTAGTAGGCGGTGTCCTCGACGCCCTTCGCCATCGTGGCTCCGGTGAGCTGTTGCAGGCGTCGCGCCAGCTCGTCGCGAGGGTCATGCAGCCGGGGACCAAGTTGATCAATCACCGGCCTGAGCTCCGGTCGACGCTCCGCGGCTCGGTTGAGGGCACGGTCGAGATACTCCGCACCTTCCGGCAGATACGACCGGTAGACCTCGAAGGCCACGGCCACTTCAGCAAGGGCGGCGTTCGCCTCTGCGATGTCCGGCACCAGCGCGGACATCCGCCGGATCTCCGCGGGCAGTAGCTCAGTCACTACCATCCGCTTGGCTGCCTCGACATGCTCACCGAGGGTGCGCCGATCACCTGAGAGGCGTTGGTAAAGATCGGTGAAGGCGGCTGCCTGCGCCGGATCGACGAAGACTCCGTTGACTTCCCGCATGGCGTCGTAGCCGGTGGTGCCCGACACTGGCCAACCCGCCGGTAGCTCTTCTCCGGTTTCCAAGATCTTTTCGACCGTGATCCAGGCGTTCGGCGCGATGCCTCGCAGGCGCATCAGGTAACCGGCCGGGTCCACGAGGCCATCAGGATGATCGATCCGCAACCCGTCGATGCCCGCGTCGATCCAGCGCTGAACTTGGGAGTGCGTAGCTTCGAAAACCGCCGGATCTTCCTGCCGGACGCCCGCCAACGTTGTGATGGCGAAGAACCGCCGATAGTTGAGCTCAGAATTTCCCCGCGAGTAGTGCACCAACTGGTAGTGCTGGCGACCATGGACCGCCTCCGGGCCGTCGCCCTGCTCCCAGCTGCCTGGCGCCAATGGAAAGCGGTGCTCGAAGTAGCGCAGCTCACCGTCCTCGATGCGCAGCGTCGGGTCGTCGCCCAAGATTGGAACTAGGATCCGGCCGCGACTCCAGTCGATGTCGAACCACCTCGCGTACTCCGAATCCTGCCCACGACGCAGCACGTCCCACCACGCGGGGTTCTCCGGCGGCGCCGAAATGCCCAGGTGGTTCGGCACGATGTCGATCACGAGGCCCAGGCCCGCTGCCCGCGCGGCGCTCTGCAGCTCCCGGAGGCCCTCCTCGCCGCCTCGATCGCGATCCAGCTGAGTCACATCCGTCGTGTCGTAGCCGTGGTCCGACCCGATGGTCGCCTGGAGCAGGGGTGAGAGGTAGACCGAGCCGACGCCGAGATCGGCCAGGTAGCCGGTCAACGCGGCCGCGTCGTGCAGAGTGAATTCTCGCTTGACCTGAAGACGGTAGGTCGAGGAGGGGATTGGCACCCCCCGACCCTACGCATCGGCACGGCGCGCCAGGTTGCGGGGGTTAGAGCATGATCACGTCGCCGCTGCGGCGAGGATCTGCCCCGCCGCCCAAAGCGCTAATGGCCGAGACGCCGCCGAAGTAAGGATCTCGATGATCGGCGAGGGCCACCCGGTGGCCGGCCGACTGAAGCGCCCGGAGCACTTCGGGCGCGAAGCCCGGCTCCAGGCGCACCAGATCGGACAGCGCATTGAGTCGAGGCGCGTCGATCGCCTCCTGCGGCGGCATTCCTCGCAGCATCCGCAGCAGGCATTGGACCAGGGCCGGTCGGATCCGGCTCCCGCCGGCGGCACCCGCGAGAACTGCCAGTCCATGATCATCCAGAGCGACCAGGGGCGACATCATCGAGCCCATGCGCACACCCGGCTCGAGCTGTTCGCGAACCAGCTCGCCCTCGCCCATCATCGAGTTGAGGTGGACGCCGAAACCTGGCACCCATACCCCTGAGCCGAGGCCCAGACTCGTGGTGACGGCACAGCCGTCGCCGTTCTCGTCCACCGCCACGATGTTGGTCGTCTCAGTCCGCTTGGCTGGCGCGCGCAGAGCTTCGATCAGTGCCAGCGCCGACGGCGGATCGGTAGCAGGGTCGCTCGGGATGTGCTCGCCGGCATGGTCCAACGTCCCCAAGACGTCGTCGAGATCATTTCCCCGCGCATAGACCGTGAACCCTTCGATCTCCGCGGTGCGGGGTGTGGAATCGACGACCGCATAGGCCTTCAGATCTTCGTGGCTGAGTGCCCCGCCATCATCGACAGCGTCCACGAGTGCCTCGGCGTAGTTACCGCGGTAGAAAGCGTCCGGCTCGTCGACGAGCAGTTCATAGGCACGGAACTGATCGGGATGGATCAGCCGGTCGCCGCCCCGGAGGTAGCTCCCATCCGGGCGCTGATACACCCTGGCCCCTTCACCTACACACATGGCCGGCGCCACCCGCGGCAGCAGCGCTGCATGGGCTTCGGAGAACGGCGAACCCTCCGACGCCGCATGGAGGCCTGGCTTCACCACATCGATCCAGGGCAGGCGTCCCCACCGCTGCCAGAGGTGCAGTGCGCCAGCCGGAACGCCCGGCACGGCAACGGTCGGGGGCCCGATCTCGTACGGCATTTGCTGTCCGGCGAACATCACTTCGATGGCTGTCCCGGGGCTGGCCCGCTTGCCGTCCAGGCCGGGAACGGCGACGAAGAAGTCCACGCAGGTCACCTCCCCGGTGGCCTGGTTGAAGCAGGTGGCAAAACCGCCA
This sequence comes from Propionibacteriaceae bacterium, assembly GCA_035264145.1. GTDB lineage: Bacteria > Actinomycetota > Actinomycetes > Propionibacteriales > Propionibacteriaceae > Microlunatus. Next base: position 434 of record DATFQP010000203.1, on the reverse strand, counting down.
CCGCCCAGCCCGGTGAAGATGGTTTCCGCCGCGCAGCTCACCAGCATCATGCCGACGGCAGCGTCCACCGCGCTGCCGCCCTGCTTCAACAGCGCGGCCCCGGCTTCGGCCGTGACACGATGGCCGGCGGCCACGCCAGCGCGCAATCTCGGGCGCGACGGGAGACTTGTCACCGCAATATGGTGGCACCAGCCCGATGCCGGCGGGCGATGTTGCGCATTGTGGCGAGCGATGAGCGGCCCGTGCCCGCATGTTCCGGTGACCGGCAGGCATAATATCGCCGCGATTTGATCTGGCTTGTGCCGTCTGACAGAATCGTCAGGTTGCTCCGACGGGGTCGCCGGGGTGTGCCGTGCCTGCAACTCGACTCGAGTTCGAAGGCTGGACGCCGAACCGCGAGACTCTTGAGCCCTGGCCTGCTTGGGCCGGGACAC
>DATFQP010000202.1:0-2070 GCA_035264145.1 Propionibacteriaceae bacterium | reverse complement strand
CTAGTGGCGTGTTAAGTAATTAATTTTACGTATGCATGGGATACTTAGGCGTGGCTGGTGCGACCGCTGAACCCTTGCTGCTGCGGGATAACGACCGAGAAGAGCTGGTTGTGCTGACTCGGTCGAGTTCGGTGGGTGCGGGGTTGGCCGCTCGGGCCCGGATCGTGCTGTTGGCCGCCGAGGGCACGCCGAACGTGGAGATCGCCCGGCTGGTGGGGGTGAGCCGGCCGACGGTGAACGCATGGCGGACCCGATATGCCGAGCGCGGGTTGCCTGGGCTAGCCGAGGAGAAACGGGCCGGCCGGAAGCGGTCGATCGATCAGCGTCGGATCGTGGCGGAGACGTTGAGGCCGCCGCCGGCAAGCCTGGGAGTCACGCATTGGTCGTCGCGACTGCTCGCCAACCGGCTGGGCACCAGCCACGTCACCATCGCCGAGGCCTGGAAGCGGTACGGGGTGAAACCGTGGAAGGCCGAGACCTTCAGGTTCTCCACCGACCCCGAACTGGAGGCCAAGGTCACCGACGTCATCGGCTTGTACCTGGCGCCGCCGGAGAACGCGATTGTGTTGTGTTGCGACGAGAAGTCCCAGATTCAGGCGTTGAACCGGACCCAGAAGACCCTGCCGATGCAGCCCGGTCATGCCGAGCAACGCACCCACGACTACGTTCGGCACGGCACCACCACCTTGTTCGCCGCATTGGAGATCGCGACCGGCAGGATCACCGGGGTGTGCAAGAACCGGCACCGGCACCAGGAGTTCCTGGCCTTCCTCAAGCACGTCGCCCGGGCCTACCCCGACGGTGAGCTGCACCTGGTGATGGACAATTACGCCGCCCACAAGCACCCGAACGTCAATGCCTGGCTCGCCGGCAACCCCAGGATCCACGTCCACTTCACCCCGACCTCCGGATCCTGGCTGAATCTGGTTGAGGTCTGGTTCTCCATCATCGAACGCCAGGCCATCCACCGCGGCAGCTTCCCATCCGTCCGCGATCTCATGATCAAGATCCGGGCCTTCATCAACGGTTGGAACGACCGCTGCCATCCCTTCATCTGGACCAAGCCCGCCGATCAAGTCCTCGAGAAGATCAAACGTAAAAAGAACTCGCTAACGCGCCACTAGCCCAAGGGGTTGAGATCATTCTCCATTGTCAAAGCCAGTTTCAGCCCTCGACACGCCTCGACTTTTTCAGGTCGAAGTAGCTAGCCAGCGAACTTGACAGGGCTCGTGGCCGCGCGTTGCGTCGAGAGGACCTGTGGCCAGATTCCGACGATAGTCTTGGTCGAGTCACTACAGGCTCGTCCCGGGCGCGGCGCACAACTGAACCACTTCATCAGTACCTGCCTGATCGAAGATTCAGTGCCGGTGACCCTCGCTCGTCGAGCCGCCGAGCTCCACCGTTGAGCCCGGCAGGGATCGGCGGTCGATGCGTTGGGCATGGCACTTGGCTGAACCGAATCGTGCCGTCCTCACTGGTGATGCCGTGATCTGCGGGCTCTTGCCCCTTGCCGCCGATATCGAATGGGTTCTCATCGGAGGCTCAACCATCCAAGGCCGCGATCAAGTCATCCAGGCTTGCGAGCAGACCGCGGCTGAACTCACGGACACCACAACAGAGTTCCTGCGGTTCCTCACCATCGCCGGCACCGGCGCAGTGGCCGTCGATACCGTAGCCCGGTATGTAGGAGCGGACGGAAGACCAGCGTCGTCTCCTCGTGCGACATTTACGAGTTCAACAACGGTGTTGTGGCTGCCATCACCTCGTACTCGGCCGAGCTCGACCCCACCCGAACACCCGACTCCCACGCACTCGGACCCTCGCTTGCACTGCTGACAGTTCGGCTATCGGGCCAGTCCGACGGGACCTAGTGCGTGATTGCTACCCGGTCCGACCCGGCTCGTGGCCCGCGGCTGGCGGGCCGAGCACCTCTCGGGCGACCCGCTGCGGCACGACCATCCGCCACGCGTCTAGCACCAACTCGCGCATCTCGTCCGCGTCGAGCGCATCGAGCCACGCCTCAATCCAGTGGAAGCGCAGCTCCGACTCGCGCGGGAGGAAGAACACGTC
>DATFQP010000201.1:0-4414 GCA_035264145.1 Propionibacteriaceae bacterium | reverse complement strand
GGCCGAGGGCGCAGTTGACGCGGTCGCCCACCTCGCCAGTCCGGCATCACCTCCGGATTACCTGCGACTACCGCTCGAGACGCTGGCCGTCGGCAGCCGCGGTACGGAGAACGCCATTCGTCTCGCCCAGGAGCATGCGGCCCGCTTTCTGCTCGCCTCGACGAGCGAAATCTACGGTGACCCGGAAGTACACCCCCAGCCTGAGGAGTACTGGGGCCAAGTCAATCCCGTTGGTCCACGAAGCGTTTACGACGAGTCGAAGCGGTTTGCCGAAGCCACGACCATGGCGTACCGAAGAGCCCTTGGGACGAACGCCGGCATAGCGCGTATCTTCAACACTTTCGGGCCTCGGATGCGCCCACATGACGGTCGCGTGGTGACCAACTTCATCGCCCAGGCGCTGCTCGGCGAGCCGTTGACAATCTACGGCGATGGAACCCAAACTCGCAGCTTCTGCTATGTGGACGATCTGGTCCGCGGGCTCATCGCACTGCTCGACTGCGACGAACCCGGTCCGATCAATCTGGGCAATCCGACCGAGCGCACGATCTCCGACTTCGCCACCCTGATCCTGCAGCTCACCGGGTCGACATCAACGGTCGAGCGCCATCCGCTCCCGGTCGACGATCCGACACGGCGACGCCCGGTCATCGACAGGGCGGCAGAACGGCTGGGTTGGCGACCGGAGGTTGCCACTGAAGAGGGTCTGCGGCGTACCGTCGAGTGGTTCCGATCCCAACCCGATGACGTCCTGGCAGCCCGCGAGGTTCTCGCCGGCGGCCAGTTGGATCGGCACTCGATTCCCGCAGTGCCGGCCATCAACGGCTACGCCCCGAAACCCAGGCTGGCCGCGGGCGTTCCCACGGTGAGTTCGGCAGGAACACCTGGTCGGCCTGCGCGCAAAGAAGAAGGCCGGAACACAGGCCGCCGCGTCTGACTCTGGGCCGCTATAGCCTTGCAACGTGGTGGAGGCGGGGGGCTCGCTACGCGCCGCGTCCACAGGGCAGACCCTTCGGCATCTCAGCCGATGGCCGGCGACCTGGCAATGGACGGCCGTGCTGGCGGCCAGTCTGATGATCTTCTCCGGTCTCCGCCTGGTCGCAGCGGGCAAGCCCCAGCCAATCGCTCTTCCGGACGACTCGGGCAAGGTCGTGGTGGTCGGGACAACTGGGCACTATGCGTTGACAGCGGGCGACCGGGAGATCCTGCAGGAGCGATCGGCACAGGTAGGCGCGGTGTCCGTACGGCCTCGCGACATCGGCGACTGCGCGGCCGCCGGTTGGGCGACCTTAGGTGCAGGCCGCCGGACAACCGTCGGAGGTCGATGTGAGCCACGGGTTCTCAACGGTCGGGTGGCCGACTGGCCGGAACGGCAGGAGGCGGCGGCGAACCGGTGGGGTGATGCGAGACTCGGCACATTGGCGACGTCGGTATCCGGCTGCGTCATGGCTGTCGGTGCAGGCGCCTCACTTGCCGCCGCCCGCGTCGACGGTTCACTCGACAGCTACCAAACCGTGCTGCAATTCCTTGCCGGAGGCGGTACGACGCCGTGCCCGCTGACGTTGGTTGATGCAGGGCAAGATTTCGATCATGTCGTCTCTGCTCTAGCCGGGCAACCGGCGGTGACAGTGATCGTCACCGGCATCGGGCCGCCGCCCGATTCGTCAAGTGCTGGCCTGCAGGTGATCTACCGACACGGCTCCGGCCCGGCCGGTTGGCTGACGTCCGCCACCACGCGACGCGCGGGGGTGGTGACGCTGCCCGATCTCACTCGAACGTTGATCGACTCGGGCCGACCCTCGGCCGCACCGCCGAATGCCCTGCTTGATGGTGCTCCTATGGGCCTCATTCCCGCACCGGTGTCCGTCACCGACGAGCAGGAGCATCTGCAGGCGATAAGTTCCTTGTCCGACGCCGTCCGGCGCGCCGACATCGCTCTGAGTACGGCAGGCGCCGTACTCCTGGTCGTTCTCATTCTCGGGCTCGCCCGCCGTCGGCTTCGTGCACCGCGGCTGATCCTGGCACTGGGCACTGTCCTGCCCGCCGCGATGATGCTGACCGGAGCCGCACCCTGGAACCATGCGAGTTCACCCGGTCTCGCACTGAGTGCCCTGGTTGCGAGCGTTGCGGTGGTGCTCACCGCGACGGCTCTCGGTCTGGCGAGCGCAGCCGGAGCACCCGTCGCGCTGGTCGGCGCGGCCATCTCCGTAGCTGTGTTCACCTGTGACGCCGCGTTGGGCGGGCTGATGCAGCCCGGTTCGATGCTCAATTCCCAACCCTCGAACGGCGGGCGATGGTACGGGTTCGGCAACGTCACCTTCGCCGCGTACGCGGCGGCTGGGCTGGTGCTTGCCGGCTTGGTGGCTCACCGGCTGCGCAGAACCGGTCACGAGCGCAGCGCGCTGACTGCCGCGGCAGTGATCGGAATCGGAGTGGTCATCTGCGACGGCTGGCCGTCGATGGGCGCTGACTTCGGTGGTGTTCTGGCACTGACCCCGGGCGTGCTCTGGCTCCTCCTCTCTATCTCAGGGTTGCTCCTCAGCTGGCCGAAGGTGGTCGCCATCGGCCTGAGCACGGTGGTGCTGGTGACCGTGGTGGCATGGCTGGACTGGCTGCGTGGTCCAGCGGCCCGGACACACGCCGGTGCCTTCTTTCAACGAGTCCTGGAGGGTGACGCCACCGATGTCGTCGCCCGTAAGGCCGCCGCGGCAGCAGATTCGTTGAGTAGCCCGCTCGGCATCGTCGCATTCATCGTGGGCATCGCGTTGTGGGTGGTGATCTACCGAGCCCTACCCGACCTTTCGGCTGACCTGGTCACTCCACGCCCGCTCGCAGGCGCCGCTTGGGCCACCGCAGTGCTGGGGACTGCATTGAACGATGGAGGCGTGGCCGTCTGGCTGACTTTTAGCGCTGCCTTCGCACTGAGCATCGGCTCACTTTGGGTCGAGTCGGGCTTCTATCCCTCACCGATCACGCGGGAGATCGGAGAGACGCCCTCATGAGCCTCAGGGACGGTCCGCGGCCTCGGTGTTGACGACGAGCTGTCCAGCGGTCTGCACACCCGACCAGCGCTCGACCTCCGCGCGCAGGTCGAGCACGTCGATGGGCGCGGAATTCTCGTAAGCACCCCACTCCTGCCGTGGCAGCATCCACATCACCTCGAACTCGTTGCCATCCGGGTCTGCACCGTAGAGACTCTTGGTCGCGCCGTGACTGGATTCGCCGGTGTAAGCGCCGGCATCCAGCAAGGTCTGCCGAGCCGCGGCAAGCTCATCGATGGTGTCCACCTGCCATGCAAGGTGATACAGGCCGATGGCACCCCGGCGCTTGGGCGGCGCCTGCGGGCCGACCCCGAAGAGGCCGAGATCATGGTGGTTTTGCCCATTGGGGAGCCGCAGAAACGCCGCGCTCGCCCGCGGCTCACGAGCCACGACCATCATGCCGAACACCTCGGTGTAGAAGCGCTCGGAACGGTCGAGGTCGGCCACGAACAAGACGGCGTGGTTGAGCCTGACCGGGCCGATCGGCGTCACTGCTCACCCGTCGGGCCGACCAATTTCCATCCGCTCTGCCAAGCCCAGCCGTTGGTGGCGTTGAGTGTGATGTTGAGGAACGCCATCTCCTCTAGGGATCGCGCCATCCGCAGGCTTCCGGCATCGATCACCCGATAGCCCAGCGAGGTGGCCAGCTCTCCGACCTTGGCCTTGGCGTCGGCGTCGTCACCTGCGATGAACGCGTCCAGCGGCTCATCGCCTTCGGTGGGGTTGCCGTGTCGGGAGGCGAAGGTGGTGTTGAAAGCCTTGATGACGGAGGCGTCCGGAAGCTGCCGCTGCAGGTCCTCCGCGGACGACGTACCCACCGTGACCAGGTCGGTGAACGTGGTGTTGATGGGGTTAGACGCGTCGACCACGACCTTGTCCGCCAGCGCCGGGCCGAGCTCGTTCGCGACCTCGGCCACCGCCGCGTGCGGCAGGGCGAACACGACGATCTCAGCACCGTTGACGGCGTCGGCGTTGTTCGCTGCTGCTCGCGCCCCCGCGGCCGCAGCCGCCTCCTCGGCGTTCTCTCTCGTGCTCGCGGACACGGCGACGTCATGGCCGGCGGCGACGGCCGCTGCAGATAGTGCCTTACCGACATTGCCGGCTCCCACGATGGCGATGCGCATGCGGCATGCTCCTCACGGTAGATGTTGAATGCTCAACCGACTATCTCACGGTCAATCCGACAGCGTGCGTCACTTCCACATATGCAGACGGACGGTCGTTCCGGCAGGTCCAGATCGAACCTGGACGAGATCACACAACTCGTTTGCCTGCCACAAACCGTCGGGGCCGTCTGCGTGCACTGAACGCCGACCGATCAGCACGTCGTCAATGCGGGTGTCATCACAGACCTCGCAGACCAGCGCTTGGGG
>DATFQP010000200.1:0-3392 GCA_035264145.1 Propionibacteriaceae bacterium | reverse complement strand
TCCGACTTCGACGCCGCCGGCTTGACCTACGAACACCGGCTGATCGACGACATGGTCGCGGCGGCAATGAAGTGGGAGGGCGGCTACGTCTGGGCCTGCAAGAACTACGACGGGGATGTGCAGTCCGACACGGTGGCCCAGGGCTTCGGCTCGCTCGGCCTGATGACCAGCGTCCTGATGACGCCGGACGGCAAGACCGTCGAAGCCGAAGCCGCTCACGGTACGGTGACCCGGCACTTCCGCCAGCACCAGCAGGGCAAGCCGACCTCGACCAACCCGATCGCGTCGATCTATGCCTGGACGGGCGGGCTTAAGCACCGCGGGAAGCTGGACAACACACCGGAGGTGACCAATTTCGCCGAGACACTGGAGGGAGTGATCGTCTCCACGGTGGAAGGCGGGAAAATGACCAAGGATCTCGCACTGCTCGTGGGCCCTGACCAGGAGTGGCAGACCACCGAAGACTTCCTGGCATCGTTGGACGAAAACCTCGCAGCCAAATTGGGCTGACCACAGCTCGGACGCACCGCCCAGCGGCTCCGGGTGCTGCCGGGGCCAAATACGGCGGTCTGATCGGGCCGACCCGCAAGCAGCTTTTGCCTTCGTTGTCGGGGCTTCCGCCTCAGGTCAGGTCAGTGGGTCCTGAGCCGTTGTCCGGACGTGCCTCGGCGATGACCTCAGGGTCAGTGGGCCCTTCGCCGGCCGGCGCCATAGTGGTGGGTTCTGCGTCCTGGTCCTCGTAGTCGGTGCTTTCCTGCTCGATGCCATCCGGATCTGACACGCTCATCGCTCTCCCTTCGTCGCAGGCGATCGGGTCGCCCTGAACGAGCTCGTACCCCAGAACCTGACCCCGAAACTGGACAAGGTCGGGTAGCGGTGCTTACATCGTAAACAGCGTGGATCTGGGCTGCGATTCGCCAGCCTCAACGGCCCTTGCCCGCTGAGGAGGAATGCCGGCGATGCGGCGGATCGACACCGGACGAAGGCGGGCCTGCTTTCCGGCGGTGGTGGCTGCAGCCGTAGCGCTGATGGTGCTCTCCGGTTGTAGCGGAAGCATCGCCCAAGACCTTCTTGATCCCGTGGAGCAAGCCCGCTCAGCCGTGCGAAGCGATCAGTTGGTCTTGGACTTGCTGGGTCGGGGGCAAGTGACAACCGGCATCGCCGAGACCGTTCTGAAGACGATGACCGACGAGCTGATTTCGGCGGAAGAGTCGATCAATTCAGCAGAGGTTTCCAGCCAGGCCGACGAGCCGCTCCGCGATGCGGTGCTTGCCGCCACGCGTGAGGCGACCGCTGCCTCCGTGGCAGGCCGCGACTGCCTTTTGCAGGACAGCTCATGCGCCACCGCGATGGAAGAACTGCAAGAGTCGGCAGCTGCTCTGGAAGAGGTGTTTCATCAGCTGCAAAGCAGCCGATGAAACGCATGTTCGCCGTGGCGCTCGGCATCCTCACCGCCATCGGTGGATTTCTCGACATCGGCGATATGGTCACCAATGCTGTCGTGGGGTCTCGCTTCGGCCTTTCCCTGGCCTGGGTGGTGGTCCTAGGTGTGGGGGGAATCTGCGTCTTTGCCCAGATGTCGGGCCGGGTGGCGGCGGTCAGCGGGCGGGCGACGTTCGAACTCATCCGGGAGCGGCTGGGGCCGCGGGCCGCGCTGGCCAACCTCGGTGCCTCATTCTTGATCAACTTGATGACGGTGACCGCCGAGATCGGCGGTGTGGCCCTGGCACTGGAGCTGGCCAGCAGCGTGTCTTATGTTCTCTGGGTGCCGTTCGCCGGGCTGGCAGTCTGGCTGGTGGTATGGCGGGTCAGATTCTCGCTTCTGGAGAATGTCACAGGCTTGCTCGGCTTGAGCTTGATCGGCTTTGCCGTCGCATTGTTCCTGCTTCACCCATCTTGGTTGGACCTCGGCCGGCAAGCCCTGCAGCAGGTGGAGTTCAGCGACGAGAAGGCCTCGACCTACTGGTACTACGCGATCGCGCTCTTCGGCGCGGCGATGACTCCGTACGAGGTCTTCTTCTTCTCGTCAGGGGCCGTGGAGGAGGGCTGGAAGTCCAAAGACCTCAACCAGTCCCGAGCCAACGTCATCGTGGGTTTCCCGCTCGGCGGCGTGCTGTCGATCGCGCTCGCCGGATGCGCGGCCGTCGTGTTGCTCCCGCAGTCCATCCAGGTCAGCACCCTCGGGCAGCTGATGTTGCCGATCGCCGTGGCCGCCGGCAAGCTGCTGGTGGCCGTCGTGCTGCTCGGCGTCGTGGCCGCCACGTTCGGAGCAGCGCTAGAGACGACGTTGTCGAGCGGATACACGCTGGCCCAGTTCTTCGGCTGGTCGTGGGGGAAGTTTCGCCGGCCCGTTCAGGCGGCGCGCTTCCATCTCGTCATGATCGTGGTAGTGATCGTCGGCGTGGGGGTGCTGTTCACCGGAGTCGACCCCGTGCTCGTCACCGAGCTTTCGGTGGTGTTCTCCGCCATCGCCCTGCCGCTCACCTACATTCCGATCTTGATCATCGCCAACGATCCGCAATACATGGGAAAGTTGGTGAACGGCCGGTTCACCGGTGCCGTCGCCGTCTGCTACCTCGGTGTGATCCTCGCGGCCTCACTGGCGGCCATTCCGCTCATGATCATCACAGGAGCGGGCCGATGAAGCGGCGCCACATGCTCGATCCCGAAGCGGCCACTGGTCGGGTGCTCGATGCCCAGCTGCATCTTCTCGACCGACAGGTCCATGACGTCGCGTCGGTGCCGGTGACCGCGGTGTCCGATCTGGAAATCTCCGATGTCGACAGCATCCAGAACATCCCACCTGGCACCCCCGCACCTCAGTTGATTGCGTTGTTGAGCGGACCGGTTCTCGGTACCCGGATTTTCGGCGGCCGTCCGCCGCCATCGCGACTCCAACGGATCGCGTGGTCGGATGTCGACGAAGTCGGCGTCGTGATCCGGCTCGCCGTCAAGGGTGAGACGCTCGACGCCACATGGGCAGAGCGTTGGGTGCGTGACCACATCATCGGGCGCATTCCCGGGGGGCGCCATGATCCTGAGTGACCTGCTGGGCGCGGAAGTGTACGGCGAGGAGCCACTGGGCCACGTCACCGACGTCCGGTTCGTCCTCGAGGGCGACAGCAGCAACCAGCCAATGCCGCGGGCACGACTGCACGGTCTGATCGTCAGTCCGCATACGAAGTCCTCACCCCTGGGTTTCGAACGGACGGAGATTCGCTCGCCCTGGCCCATCGCTCAACTCGAGCACTGGCTGCACCGCGACTCGTTCCTCGTGCTCTGGGCGGACATTGCCGCAATCCTGCCGGAACGCATTCAGCTGCGACCGGGCTTCACCCGCTATTCCGCGCTCCTCGTCAAGTCAGCCGTCCCCGAGCCACACTTCGAATAAG
>DATFQP010000199.1:0-3728 GCA_035264145.1 Propionibacteriaceae bacterium | reverse complement strand
GGGATGTCCTGACCGTCGCCGATCACTCCGTTGCGGGCGACCGCCGCAATCCCGACGATCATCGGCTCTCAGACTGCAATAGGGGCTCGAATACCCGGGTGGGGATCGTACGCTTCGAGGGAGATGTCGGCCAGCGTGAAGTCGTCGATCTCTTCAACCAGTGGATTCAAGATCAACTTCGGCAGGGGGCGTGGCTCCCGAGTGAGCTGCAGCTTCGCCTGATCAACATGGTTGCGATACAGGTGGGCATCGCCCAGGGTGTGCACGAAGTCGCCGACGCCCAAGCCGCACACCTGAGCGATCATCTGGGTCAACAGCGCATACGAGGCGATGTTGAACGGCACGCCCAAGAAGACGTCTGCCGACCTCTGGTAAAGCTGACACGACAGCCGGTTGTCGGCCACGTAGAACTGGAACAGCACGTGGCAGGGAGGCAAGGCCATCTCATCAAGATCACCGACATTCCAGGCGCTGACCAGGTGGCGGCGAGAATCGGGATGGGATTTGATCGAGGCGATCACCCGACCGAGCTGATCGATCCGGCCGCCATCCGGAGAAGGCCAGGAGCGCCATTGGTACCCGTAGATCGGACCCAGGTCACCAGCGTCATCCGCCCACTCGTCCCAAATTGTCACGCCCTGCTCTTGCAGCCACGAGACGTTCGTGCACCCTTTGATGAACCACAACAACTCGGCGAAGATCGATCGAGTGTGCAGCTTTTTAGTGGTCAACAGCGGAAATCCGTCGTTGAGGTCAAACCGCATCTGATAGCCGAAGCAGCTCAACGTGCCGGTTCCGGTTCGGTCACCTTTGTCGATCCCTGTGGTCAGGACATGGTCCAGGAGTTCGAGGTAGGTCTTCACTTAAGCGTCCTCCCGTACGCCCAGCCGGCGCAGCTCCGAGATGAGCACAGGAACGATAGCGCGGACAGCGTGACCCCGATGGCTGATCGAGTCCTTGGCGGCGGCCTCGAGCTCGCCGTTGGTCATCGTCTGCCCGTCCGCCACGAACAGTGGATCGTAGCCGAACCCCATGTGGCCTGCAGGTCGGCTGGCCAGCCTGCCTACCATCTCGCCCATCCGCACGTGCTCGGCGCCGTCAGGAAGCACCAGGGCCATAGCGCAGACGAATCGGGCCGTACGGTCGCCCGGCTCCACATCGAAAAGCTGGCGTAACAGCAACTCATTGTTGTCCTCATCGGTGGCGTCCCGGCCGGCCCAGCGGGCGGAACGTACACCCGGCATGCCGTTCAGTACGTCGACCGCCAGGCCCGAGTCATCGGCCAGCGCAGGCAGTCCGGTCGCTTGGGAGCACGCCCGCGCCTTGATGAGGGCATTGCCTTCGAAGCTCCGTTCCTTCTCCTGCGGTTCCGGGTAGTTGGCGACTGCCTCCAGACCGACGACCCAGACATCCGGAGCGGCGCCGAAAACGATCCGACGGAGCTCGTCGAGCTTGGCGCGGTTATGGGTGGCCAGCACCACCCGGTGGTGAATGCGCGCCGGTGTGGTCATGGATGAAGGGCCTGCTGCTGCAGCTCGGTGAGCCTGGCGCAGCCGACCGCCGCCAGATCGAGCAACGTATTCAGCGTGGCCCGATCGAAGGGGGTCTTTTCCGCCGTGCCCTGAAGCTCGATGAACTCGCCTGCGCCACTCATCACCACATTCATGTCGGTGTCGGCACCGGAGTCTTCGGCGTAGCAGAGGTCGAGCATCGGCGTGCCGCCGACGATGCCGACGGAGACGGCCGCGACCGAAGCGGTGAGGGGTTCACCCGCCAGCAGATTGCGATCGCGCAGCCAGGTGACGGCGTCGGCCAGGGCAATGTAGGCACCCGTGATTGACGCCGTCCTAGTCCCCCCGTCGGCCTGCAGCACGTCACAGTCCAAAACAATGGTGTTCTCGCCGAGGGCTGAGTAGTCGATGACCGCTCGCAGGCTACGACCGATCAGCCGGCTGATCTCATGTGTGCGACCACCGATCTTGCCCTTGATCGACTCACGCTCCGAGCGGGTGCTCGTCGCCCGCGGCAGCATGGCGTACTCACTGGTCACCCAACCTTCACCGGAGCCCTTGCGCCAGCGCGGTACGCCCTCGGTCACGCTGGCCGCGACGAGCACCCGAGTGTCTCCGTACTCGACCAGCACCGAGCCCTCGGCCTGACTCAGCCAACCGCGAGTGAAGCGTACGTCTCGAAGTTGATCGTTGCCGCGGCCATCACCCCTCATGTATTCACCCTATTTCCGGACCGCCGCTCATCCCGGGACGGATTTCCGATCGACCAGGTGGCACCGGGCCTGGCCAGTGCGATGGGGCCGCTGTAGTAAGGCATGGCCTGAGCTCGGACTTCGTCAGGATCGTGCCAAGGGGGGATGTGGGTCAGCACCAGGCCGCCCACCGCCGCACGAGAGGCCGTCTCGGCAGCTTGCCGCCCGGTCATATGGACGCCCGCTGGGTTCGGCCCTTCCAGGAAAGCGGCTTCTGCGACCAGCAGATCCACCCCGGTAGCCAGCTGAAAGAGAGCATCACATGGGCCGGTGTCCCCCGAATAGACCAGCGAGCCACCTGCGCCACCGGTCTCCTCGACCCGGATTGCGTATGCCTTGACGGGATGCTCGACTTCGACGGCACGGACTCGGAACGGACCAATCTGTTGGCTTTCGGCCCAGTCGCGGTAATCGAAATGTCCCGATATCGGTGTCGCTGTCTCACCTCCACCGTCGGGCTGCAAGACCTCGTACGCGCGCCCGATCCGATCACGGGTGCCGGGCGGTCCATAGACAGGTTGGGTCGGCCACGGTGCGGTCGGTGAGTAGCGCGCCGCGATGAAGTAGGCGCACAGATCGAAGCAGTGGTCCGGATGCAGGTGACTGAAACCGAAAGCGTCGACCTGCGAGGGATCGAGGTACCGGTAGAGAGCGCCGAAAGCGCCGGGACCAAGATCGAGGACCAGCGTGAAGGTGCGGCCCTCGTAGGGCGCCCGCACCAGATAAGAAGACGCCGGGGAGTCTGGACCGGAGACCGATCCACTGCAGCCGACAACGGTGAAGTCCACGCCCGGCCTCAGACGAACTGCTCGACATCGACGACCAGGTCCCCCATCAGGCGACGCCCAATCCCTTCGAAGGATTGGGGACTCCCGGTCGTCAGGAACCGATGACTGGGATGGCGTGGCCGGTCATGAGCCAGTCCGAGTTGCGTCAGAGTGGCGTATGCGTCCTTGGCGCACTCTTCCGCGCTGGAAACGAGACTGACGGAATCACCAAGCACATACGAGATCACCCCGGTGAGCAACGGGTAGTGCGTGCAACCCAAAATCAATGTGTCGATGCCGGCAACCCACAACGGGTCCAGGTACGTCCGCGCGCAGGCGAGGAGCTCCGGGCCGCCGGTGATACCCGCCTCGACGAAGCCGACGAACCGCGGGCAGGCGACCGTGTGCAACTCGACCTGCGGAGCGGCTGCGAAGGCGTCGTCGTACGCCTGGGAGTTAGCGGTCGCCTCCGTGCAGATCACTCCCACTCGGCCCGACCGGGTAGCGGCCACCGCGCGCCGCGCGGCCGGCAAGATCACTTCGACGACCGGTACGGCGTACCGCTCCCGCGCATCGCGGAGCACGGCGGCGCTGGCCGAATTGCAGGCGATCACCAAGATCTTGACACCTTGGTCGACAAGATGATCAAGGCACTCCAGGGCATACTCGCGAACGCTGGCGATCGGCTGTTCCCCGTA
>DATFQP010000198.1:0-7410 GCA_035264145.1 Propionibacteriaceae bacterium | reverse complement strand
CTCGCGGATACGTTCCCGCAACGTCTCCTCGCATCCGTCCTAACGACGACAATGTCGGGACGAAATCAGATGATGAGCTTCACGGTTCGCTGGTGTTCTGTAAGGGCGCGAAGAATGTGGTTGCTGGGGCGACTCCTTCCGCATGACGGTCAGATCGCGGGCTCTCGCTCGGCGCCACCGTCCTGCGCTCCGCACGATCCGGGTGGCAACGAGTTTTGCGTTGAGTTAGCTCCGGGGTTCAACGACAACCCATCGTCCGGAAACGGCGTGACGGTCGACCGTCCCTGACAGGTCTGGGGTGGCAGCGGTCAGCCCGTCGTCGGGTCTGGTCCCAACGGGGCCAACCCGCATCACGAGGCGGGGGACCGGGTGATCAAGCCTGGTGACGCGGTCGTCTTGGACTTCGGAGGCCCTGCGGTACGGCTACGGCGCAGACACCACTCGTACGGTCTGCGTCGGGGAACCTACCTCGGAGATTCGAGAGGTGCACGATGTCGTCCGGCAGGCCCAGCAGGCAGGTGTGGATGCGGTACGGCCGGGTGTGAGTTGCCAAGAGGTTCCAGACCTCGTTCGCCCACTGCTCGAAGCATCCGTCGTAGGTCACGCCACGCTAGGTCGTCGACTCGAACTTCGTGCGTCCGCGCCACTTTCGACTGGAGCTCGGATCGCGCCCCCGCGGTGATCGACGACGTCGGTGACCGGTGCTTGTACCCGGGTAGCGAGCAGCCCGCCATTAATCGGACACGTTGCGCGGCTAGGTGAACTTGATCCCCGCGGCCGCCCACCGTCCGCGCCACTTTCGACTACGACGGATGCTTCGAGCAGTGGGCGAACGAGGTCTGGAACCTCGGCCCCTACAGTGGGCGGCAAGCTCCCCTGGGGACCTCCGCAAGGAGTCGTTGCTGTACTTTCGTGCTGTACTCAAGCATTTATGTGCCTGGTCAAACCTCGAAAGTTGGCTCTGACAAGGCCAAATAGTGGAGCCAAGGGGACTCGAACCCCTAACCCCTTGCTTGCAAAGCAAGTGCGCTACCTATTGCGCCATGGCCCCTGGGCAGTCATTTCCTTGTGGGGGATCCGTTGCCGCTGAGGACGAAACCCGTATCAGGCGTCCGCCCCTCATGATGTGCACGGTGTGTGCAATCAGGCTGGCGGCACCGTCCACAGCCTTCTGAGCGATGGTACCGAGTAAGTGGCTATGCACATTGCTCGTGATCACGATGAGGCATGCCCCCCGTAGCTCGAGACGACTGCGATGCCATCACCGGATGCCGAAGGCCTTGGCGGGTTCACCGGCGCACTACTCCCGGGCCGCCGAAAGCACCGAGGGATGCTCCGAGGCGAGGTCCAAGGCTGAGGGAGCTCGGGCAAGCGAATATTCGATTCGCGCCAACGGTCCGGCCGCCCTCGACGTGATCTAGAGAGGGCGATAGACGTGGGGGTGACTCGTGCTCGCCCGGGCGAGCGTAGGGTGGGCAAGGCCCGCTAGACGGGCAAATCGCGCCAGATCGACTCGCCACGTACTCTTGTTTGCCATGTGGTCGCAGCGCGAGGTCATCGACTATGCGTTGCAACGTCGCTCCACCCTCGAGGCGCTCAAGCGCCCCGGCCGCTCGCTGGCCCGCCATGACGCGTGTGATGCCGACCCGCTGCTGATCCGCGCGGCGAAGTATCACGGTGAACCGGCCAGCGGTCCCTGCCCGGTATGTGAGTCGACCGAAATGGTTGTGCTCAGCTACGTCTTCGGCGATCAGCTGGGCCAATACTCCGGTCGGATCAAACGGACTGCCGAGCTGGAGGAGATGGCGCATGAGTTCGGGGAATTCAAGGTTGTTGTCGTCGAAGTCTGCCCAGCGTGCGGCTGGAACCACATGATTCTGTCGTACCTTCTGGGCGATGGTCGCAAGCGCAAGCCGCCCCGTCGCCAGCAGACCGTCGAGGACATTTATGGTTGATCCCCGGTGGGGGCCGGTGGAAATAGACCCCCAGAACACTGCAGCGCGCCCTCGCAGGGCCAAAGGCGGCCCTCCGCCGAGCCCCGATCGTCCACCGGGCCGGCTGAACAGCTGGCTCACCTGGACCGGCATCACGCTGGGTGCGCTCATCCTTCTCGGCATCGTGGGCGCCACCACCACGATGCTCATGGGCTATGCGAGCACCAACGTGCCCGAACCTAATGCGGAGTTCAAGACAGCGACCACGCTCGTCTATTACAGCGACGGGAAGACCGAGCTCGGCAGTTTCGCCATCCAGAACCGGCAGCCGATCACGCTGAAACAGATGCCGGACAACATCAAGCAGGCTGTGGTGTCCGCCGAGAACCGCTCATTCTGGACTGACAAGGGCGTTTCTGTTCGCGGCATGACGCGCGCGGGCTGGACAATCCTCCGCGGCGGCACCCTGCAGGGCGGTTCAACCATCACCCAGCAGTACATCAAGGTTCTCTACTTGAACTCAGAGCAGACCCTTGCGCGCAAGTTCAAAGAGGTGTTCCTTGCGTACAAGATCAACAAGCAGTTGAGCAAGGACCAGATCCTCGAGGGCTACCTCAACACCATCTACTTCGGGCACGGTGCCTACGGGATCCAGGCCGCCAGCAAGGCCTATTTCGACGTGGAGGCGAAGGAGCTCAGCGTGCCGCAGGCCGCTTTCCTTGCCGCCGTCATCAACAACCCCGCCGCGCTCGATCCAGCCGACGAGGACAATCTGCCTCGGCTTCAGGAGCGCTACGCCTACGTCATCATGTCCATGGCGGAGACTGGCGCGATCACGCCGGAGGAAGCGGCCAAGTACTCCTCAAAGCTGCCGAAGTTCCCGGACGTACCGGTCAATGAGCGCTATGGCGGTCCCAAGGGCTTCCTGCTCAAGATGGTCGAGCGCGAACTGGCCACGGCCGACATCGACGCCTCCAGGGTGCATGGCGGCGGCCTGAAGATTGTCACCACCTTCGACAAGGACGCTCAGGACGCAGCCGTCAAAGCAGCTCAGAAGCACACGAAGGAGGCGGCCGATGCCAGCGGCGAGAAGGCCTCCAAGTTGCACGCGGCAATCGCGTCGGTCGATGTCGGCAGCGGGGAGGTGATCGCGCTGTACGGCGGCCCGGATTTCGTCAAGAGCTCTCGCAACTGGGCGACGACCGCGCGGCCTACGGCGTCGACCTTCAAGACATACGCCGTGGCAGCGGCCATCAAGGACGGCTTCAGCCTGAACACCCGGCTCAACGGCAACACGTTCACCCCGCCCGGTGAGTCAACCCCCGTGCGGAACGAATACTCCTACCAGTACGGGCCGGCGGTCAGCCTGACCAAGGCCACCACGGATTCGATCAACACCGCCTTCGTCGACCTCACCACCAAGATGGAGAACGGGCCCCAGAAGATCATCAAGATGGCCCAAGCGGCTGGCGCCCCCAAGGGTGCCGGCTGGGACAAGACGTCCAGGCTCCCCCTCGGCACGGCCGAGGTCAGCCCGCTGGCCCAGGCGGGCGCGTATGCGACCTTCGCGAACGACGGCACGTATGTGGCAAATCACGTGGTGAAAGAAGTCCGGGATCCGAAGAAGAAAGTCATCTACGAGGCCGACCCCGAACATCGCCGCGCGGTGAGCGAAGACATCTCGCACGACGTCACCTACGCCCTCTCCAATGTCGTCGAGGAGGGCACAGGCCGAGCCGTCGCCACTCTGAACCGCCCGGTCGCGGGCAAGACCGGGACCAAGGACAGGGAAAACGCAGACGGCAGCGGTGACATCGTCTCAGCTTGGTTCGTCGCCTATACCAAACAGATCTCCACGGCGGTGATGTACGTCGCCGGAAATGACGGCAATGCTGATCTTGACGAATTCCGGCGTCCGGGTGATCCCACGTTCTTCGGCGGGACGTATCCGGCACTGACCTGGGCGGACTACATGGCGAAGGCGACCGAGGGACAACCGATCAAGCAGTTCGCCGCGCCCGCCTACGTCAACAAGGACAAGTTCCCAGCGCCTGTTCAGACCCGGGTGAGCCAGCCGACCTGGCGTTCGGAGCCCAGGGAAGAGCCGAGCAGCAGGCCGACCCAAAACCAGGATCCGACCGAGACGCAGGGTCCGACTGAAACCCAGGATCCGACCGAAACCCAGGATCCGACCGGGCCTGCAAAAAGGGGCAGGGAGCCCAAGCCGACGAGTCCGACGACGACCGCGTCAAGCGTTCCGGCCACCAGCCAGCCGACGGGCGGGAAGACCAAGGACGGCTCGGGAAGTGGCCCACCCGGTCGGGGGTGAGCCGGTGTCGGCCCCGGAGCTGACGACCGACGTCCCGTCCAGGTCGGATCGGCTGATCCGCAGCCTCAGCGAGGGGGTGGGAGGACCTCTCGGTCGCCACGCCGTTCCCGGTCACCGTTGGTGGAACCCAGCTCGCGTTACCCTCCTTGTGGCCACCTGTACCTATCTCGCCGGCGTGATCTTTCGACTGCCGTGCCGGATCACCGCCCCCGGGCAGGTCCCGGACAGCTACAAGCTGATGTGCTACTCCGACATCCCCTTGCTGTATCCGGATCGCGGTTTGCTGCAAGGCAAGACCCCCTACCTCGACTCGGGTAACTATCAGGTCCTGGAGTACCCACCCCTCACCGGCTGGTTCCTCGAGGCCGAACGGCTGCTCAGCAAGCTGTTGGGCGCACCGCAGGGCGCTGACCTCTCAGAATTGGATCAGGTCCGATCCACCCTGCTGTTCCTCGATGTCAATGTCGTGCTGCTTGGCGCGCTTTTCTTGATCACCGTGTGGGCACAGGTCTACACGGTGCCCGGACGGCCGTGGGATGCGCTGATGCTGGCGGCGTCACCGTGTGTGGCGGCTGCCGCCTTGATCAATTGGGATCTCCTCGCGGTGGCGCTCACGGCCTGCGGCCTGCTGTTTTGGACGCGGCGGCAGCCGGCTCTGGCCGGGTTGCTGCTGGGGTTGGGCATGGCGGCCAAGTTGTATCCCGGTCTGCTCCTCGGACCGCTGTTCCTGCTCTGCCTACGCTCACGTCGGATGGCGGACTTCTGGTCGATGCTGTCAACGTTTGTGATCAGCTGGCTGGCCGTCAACCTGCCGGTGCTCATCCTGGCGCCCGATGCGTGGCGAAGCTTCTGGCGGTTCAACTCTGACCGCGGCGGCGATCTGGGCTCCTTCTGGTACGTCCTCTCCCTCGCCGGCTATGAGCTCGGTCAGGTCAACCTGGTAAGCCTCGGACTCTTTGCGCTTGGCTGTGTGGGCATTGCCGTCTTGATCATCTTTGCCCCTCGACGACCGCGCCTGGGTTCGGTCGCCTTCTTGGTGGTCGCCGCCTTCTTGATCACCAACAAGGTGTACTCGCCGCAGTAC
Source organism: Propionibacteriaceae bacterium (assembly GCA_035264145.1). Taxonomy (GTDB): domain Bacteria; phylum Actinomycetota; class Actinomycetes; order Propionibacteriales; family Propionibacteriaceae; genus Microlunatus. The sequence goes on along the minus strand of DATFQP010000198.1, from coordinate 2,063 downwards.
GTGCTCTGGCTGTTGCCACTGATGATCTTGGCCCGGCCCCGCTGGCGGGACTGGACGATTTTCACCGCAGGTGAACTGGTGTACTTCGGCGCCATCTGGTGGCACCTCGGCGGCTACCTCAGCCCGGGGAACAGCGGGCCTGATCGAATCTACTGGCTGGCTGTCGTGGCTCGGATCGCCACTCAGTGCTGGGTGGTGATCATCGTTGTCCGGGACGCTCTCGTACCCGAGCGCGATCCCGTACGAGCGGGAGGGGCCGACGATCCGTCGGGCGGCGGGCTGGATCGAGCGGACGACGCGCCGTGGGTACGGCGTCTCCACGGCGAACCGGTGGTGCCGAGCCGTGCTGCGTGAGTCGGCGCGGGCGCAGCTGCATCCGCTGGATGTCCGGTCGGGGCGGATGGTCGTCCAAGCGTGGATCGCCAGCCGCGGACTGATCGCTGCCGTCGCTCTGCTGCTCGCCGTGCGGCAGGGCGGGAGTCTGACCAAGATGGTCAGCAACTGGGACGTCAATCACTTCACCAATCTCGCCCAGGGGGGCTACTACGCCGATCCCCGCGGCATCCTGATGGCCTTCTTTCCTGCTCTGCCAGTCATCTTGCGGGCAGGCCTTGAGCTCGGCGTGCCGATCGCGATCACCGGTGTCATCTTGTCCATGCTCTGCTCCGCGGTGGCAGCGGTTGCCCTGATCCGGCTTGGTGGCCCGTGGGCCGCGATCGCTTGGCTCTTCGCACCGACGGCGGTCTTCACGATCCTGCCCTACACCGAGGCGCTGTTCTGCGCAGCCGCCTTTTGGGCGTGGGAGCGTGCGCGATCCGATCGTTGGCTGGCGGCCGCCTCGATCGCCGCGGTTGCCTGCACCGTCAGGGTGTCGGGACTGTTCTTGGTCGTCGCCCTGGTCGTCATGATCATGACCACCCGCGATCTCGATTGGCTGACTCGCGGTCGACGGCTCGCGTTGCTTTTGATTCCGACGGCGGTACTGGCCGGGTTCGTCATGTTCTTGTACTGGCTGACGGGCAGCTGGACGGCCTGGTACTCAGCGCAGTCGACGGGATGGGTGCGTTCCATGACCTGGCCATGGCAGTCGTTCCTGCACACCATTGATGCGATGAAGCCCGGTGCGTTCCCCGACCAACCCTGGGTGACGGCGGTCTTTCGGGCGGAAATGGTGTCGATGGCCCTCGGGACGCTGGCCACCGTCTGGTGTCTTGCCCGGCGGATGTGGGCCGAGGCCAGCTGGGTCGGGATCCAGGTGCTGGCCTTCTCGGTTTCCTACTGGTTCTTCTCCGTCAATCGCGCCACGTTGCTCTGGTTCCCACTCTGGATGATGTTCGCCGCCTGGGGCACGCGGCGGCCGGAGCGGCGCGGCCGGCGGATCGCACATCGCTGCGCGGTGATCATGGCTTTCAGCGCCAGCGTGGTCTTGATGCTCTGGTGGTGCTGGCTCTTTTTCACCGGGTACTGGGCGAGCTGACCGGTCGGGCGAGCTGAGCGGCAGGCCTCCCGCCGGCCCGACGGCCTACACTGAACCGGATGGATCGGCTGTGGATCGAGATGGATGGTCTCGCCAACCTGCGAGACGTCGGCGGGCTACCAACCCGGGACGGTGGCAAGATCATGCCCGGCCGGCTCCTCCGCTCGGACAACCTGCAGGACTTGACTGAGCGCGATGTCGAGGCACTCCTCGGGCTCGGGATTACCGACGTGGTCGATCTGCGCAGCGATTACGAGATCGAGGTCGAAGGCCCGAATCGGTTGACCGATCACGGCAGAGTGCGCATACACGCACACTCAATGTTCCGAGAGTGGCGGGAGGGCGTTGGCAGCGACAAAGCGGACGTGCGCCCCGAGGTGCTGCCCGCTGAGGCGCTGCCGTGGGTTGATCTCGAGCCCAGCGTGGACCTCGACAATGACACGGCCTCCGTCTACTTCTCCTATGTCGTCGACCGGCCGGACTCCGTAGTGGCCGCACTGCGGGCCATCGGTGACGCACCCGGTGCCGTCCTGGTGCACTGTGCCGCGGGCAAGGACCGCACAGGCACCATCGTTGCGTTGGCCTA
>DATFQP010000197.1:0-3912 GCA_035264145.1 Propionibacteriaceae bacterium | reverse complement strand
CACCCAAGCCTCAGCAGTGTGGGAGCTGGCCGACGCCGACCCCGACAGGCGACGGTTATTTTCGGCGGCCATGCGGATCGGGCGAGACCACATCGCATCAACCGTGTACACAATCGCCTTCGCGACCGTCGGTGCCTCTCTATCCATCATGCTGCTGGTCGCGATCTACGAGCGACCGCTCCTCCAAGTCGTTCACGTCGAGCCCTTCGCCAGCGAGATACTGCGCACCCTCGTCGGATCCATCGGACTCGTCCTTGCCGTACCGGTCACCACCGCCCTTGGCGTGGCCGTCGTCAAAGCCAGCGGCAAGCAGACACGCCAGCGCCGCCGCTCAAGCGAAGACTTCCTTGACGACAACGCCAGAACACCTGGCTGACCACCACTTATGTCAGGTTCTGCCCAACCTGCAGGCGGTCCGGCTGAACCCCGCCGCCCACGAGAGGATCCCCCAGGGGGCCGTCACTGATCCCCCGACCGGGCAGGTCACACTGAACAGCGGTGATGCTGATGGCTGGCGGTACAGCCTCGGCGCACCCGCAACGAGATCACCTGACCAACGAGGAAGCGTACGAATCATGCCGACCCAGTGGGTGATGAAGCGGCTCGGCCGCCGCGCCGCCGCCGCGCTGCTGCTCGTGCTCGCCACCACTGGCTGTACAACTGCTGAGGTGGCACAGCCGACCGGATCGACGGTGCCGTCGTCCGCTCTGACACCGCCGGCGGACAGCAGCGGCCCGCAGCCACCGTCCCCGTCCCCTGCGCCGAGCGCGCCCTCCGACGTCACCGTGGCAGTCACCATAGCTGCCGGACGGGTGACGCCCAGCGGCGCCAATGTCCGGGTCGGCATCGGCCAGACCGTTGCGGTCAGCGCTACCAGTGACGTTGCCGAGTCGCTACATATCCATGGTTATGACAAGACGTTGAACCTGACCCCCGGCCAGCCGACAGCACTGACCTTCGTCGCCGACCAGCGCGGGGTCTTCGAGATCGAGACCCATGAGAGCGGCAAGCTCGCCGCCAAACTGATTGTCTCGTGACCGCTGCCGCTGCGACAGCAGTCAGTCGGCCAGTCGGGGCTCTTGTACCGCTGCACGGTATCGGCGGCCGCCAGGACTTACCGCTGCCTTTCGAATTGGTCGTCGCCGGCGCTGCCACGGCGGTGGTCGCCTCGTTCCTGGTGCTTGGTCTGGCCTGGAAAACCCCGCGGGAAGCGCGACGTGAACTGCGCCTTGGCGTCACGGCGACCCGGATTGTCGACTCCGCGACTCTGCGCTGGACCGTACGCGGTCTGGGGCTCGCCGTGGCAGCCTTCATGGCACTGGCGCTGCTCTTCGGCCAGGATCTTTTGACTAACCCAATCTTCGGCTTCGTCTACGTTTGGGTGTGGGTTGGTCTGGTTCCGGTGTCGCTGCTCCTGGGCCCGGTATGGCGGACCCTGAATCCAATCCGCACCGTCCATCTGCTGGCCTGTCGGCTGCTTCGAACTAACCCGGACCAGAGCACCGTTCTGTTGCCGTCACGAGTGGGCCGATGGCCTGCCGCCGTCGGGCTGCTCTCCTTCGTCTGGCTCGAGCTGGTTGCGCCGGAACGGGTCACAATCCCAATCGTGCTGCTGTGGCTCGCCCTCTACATTGTGATTCTGCTGTTTGGCTCGGTGATGTTCGGACAGCACTGGTTCAGCGCCGCCGACCCCTTCGAGGCGTACGCACTGACCATGGCCAAGCTGTCACCTTGGGGACGAGACGCCGGCGGAGAACTCATGCTTCGCTCGCCGCTGACCAACCTCGCGACCTTCATACCGCAGCCTGGAATGGTCGTCTTCCTCAGCGTGCTGATCGGATCGACGGGCTACGACGGCTTCTCGAACTCCGGCCTCTGGGTACGCTCGACCCAAGACAGCGTCATTCCAGGCGTGCTCATCAGCACACTCGGCTTGCTCGCCTTCATCGCCGCCGTGCTGACCACTTATCTGGCCGCCTGCTGGGCCGCCTGCCGCCTGACCAACACGCCAGGATGCGCACTGCCCGGCCTCTTCCTCCACAGCTTGGTCCCGATCGCCCTGGGCTACGTCACCGCCCACTACCTCACGCTGCTCATTCTGGAAGGGCAACGCGTCCTCATAACTTCGAGTGATCCGCTCAGCCGTGGATGGGATCTGTTCGGAACCACCGAACGAGGCGTCGATGCCAGCATCACCAACTATCCCGGTTTGATCGGCAGTATTCAGGCCGGAGCTGTCGTCGCCGGCCACATCCTTGGTGTGGTCCTTGCCCACAACCGCGCCCTCGAGCTGTTCCCCCGCCGGGCCGCCCTAATCGGGCAAATACCACTCCTCCTCGTCATGGTTGGCTACACAGTAGGCGCCTTACTCCTCCTGTTTGCCGAGTAAGGTCCGAACAGTTCGGGAGCGACTGGTTGACGTTCGCCGACACCTTTGCCAGACAACGAAACAGGCGCGCTGGTTGATCGCAGTCTCGTTGGGCTTACGTCAGGGTGAGGTATTGGGCTTGCCCGGCGTGATATTGATCTTGATCAACGCGTTCTAGCTGTGCGGCAGACGCTGCAGTACCGGCCGGGGAAGGCTTCCACCTCGTGCCGCCAAACACAGCAAGATCGCGGCGGATCGTTCCGCTCCTGGATGCGGTGGTCTATGCCTTGAAGCGGCGGCGTGAGCAACAGGAGACAGATCGGCTCGCAGCGGGGTTGAGTTTTGGGAGGACTGGGCCTGCTCTTTACAACGCGCTTCGGCACACCCTTGTCCCCGCGCGAGGACTATCGAGACTTCGAACGGCTGCTCGCCGCCGCCGGCCTGCGCCGTGTTCGGCTCCACGAAAGCGGACGGCATGAGGCCGCAGCGGGACCACCACGGCGACACTGTGCCTCAAAGTACGCCTTGCCCGATCGCGACAGAGCGGCCCCGGTCAGATGCCGCATCTACAGTCTTGCGAGGTGCGCCTGTGCGGACTGGACGGTGAACCTGTCCCCTTGTGCCGAAATCTGCGGTTGCGTCGTCCTCGGGAGACGCCCAGGGTTGTCATGTCTTTCAGGGCTGGTTCCGCAGCGGAACCAGCCGCTCGACCGCGGCGGGTAGATGTTGGGCCGCGGCGTCCGCAAGCCGCACTTGGGAGAACACCTTCAGCATTGCCTGGTGGGCGGTGAACCATAGTGTTGGAAGATAGGCGTCTAAGTCGCGTGGGACGCTGTCGAGCCTGCTGCCGTCGGTCATTGTGAGTGGACCGTCGATCGCCCAGATTATCTGGTCGAGCGTGATATCGGTTGCTCGTCTAGCGAGCAGAAATCCATCGCCTCGCATGAGTCTTACCAGCCCGGCTCGCGGAGTTCGTTGACGATGGGCAGTAGGTAGCCGTAGGACAGGTCGAGCATGTCTGCCAGTGCCTTACTGGGGACCGGTTCGTTCTCGGTGTGGGCGAGCGCGAGCATTGCCTGAAGGGCGTAGTCGACCCTGGCGGTTACGCGCATACTGCTAGTTTCCGCCGACACGGGCGGGCTGCCTGGCGGCTGACCTCCGGTAGCACCAGGTGGAACAGTACGGAAATCGAGGTCAGGCTGCATCAGCCGCCAGAGTCCGCGCTTCTGCGTTCGGCCTGACGTAGACGGTGTCGCCAGGTCTCAGGCTGAGCCGGTCGGCGGCGCGGCGCGTGATCTGGGCCCACGCGTCGTGGTTGTCTAGGCGCATCTCGACGCGAACTTCAAAGCCGAGGCGTAGGACTCTGGTCACCTCTGCCGCCGAGCTGCCCGGTTCGGCGTCCTGGCTGAGTTCGAGGTCGTGGGGCCGCACGAGCCGGTCACCGATGTTGGTGACCGGGCCGAGGAACCGCATTACGAACGGGTTGACGGGCTGGTCGTAGACCTCGGCCGGGGTTCCAGCCTGCCTGACCTCGCCATCGGCGA
>DATFQP010000196.1:0-10850 GCA_035264145.1 Propionibacteriaceae bacterium | reverse complement strand
CATCACCAGCGATACGACGGTGTTCCGGCCGGCGGACTACGTCAGCGAGGCGCTCGACAACCTCGGGTTGGCCGCGCTGATCGGGGGTCTACTGATGCTGTTGACCCTTGTCGCCCTCCGCTTTTCCTCGCGAGCGACCCTGGTCGCCCTGGTCACCGTTCCGCTGTCGTTGATCTCGGCAGCGCTTGTGCTCCACCTCGCCGGTCAGGGCCTGAACGCACTGGTCTTCGCCGGCCTTGCTGCCGCCATCGCCGTCGTGGTGGACGAAGCGGTGGCACCGAGCGCTCGAGTGGTCCGTAGCCTGCACGACAGCCGACTCGCAGGTGAAACACGGAGTCTCACGTCGACCATCACGGAGGCGTCCACCACAGCGAGGCGGCCATTGGTGTACGCGACGCTGGTTGCCCTCTTGGCGATCCTGCCGGTCGCGGTGCTGGGCGGCCGGCCGGGCGCGTTCTTCGCCCCGATGGTTTTGGCGTACGCCTTGGCGGTCGCTGCGGCGACGCTGGTCGCGGTGACCGTTGCCCCGGCGCTCACCGTCGTGCTGTTTGCCCGGTGGCGTGGCGGTGGCTCCGCCGAGCCACGGTGGTCCGAGCGGTTGGGCACCCGGTACGAAGCCGCCCTCGCAAAGTTCAGCGGCAACCTACGGCCCGTGCTGCTGGCGGCCGGGGCCTGCGCGCTGATCGCGGTCATCGTCGTGCCGCTGTTGAACGTGTCGCTGATGCCCAGCTTCGCCGACCGCAACGTCGTCGTCCGACTCACCGGCCAGCCGGGTACGTCGAACACCAAGATGACCGAGCAGACAACCCATGTCACCCAGGCCGTGCAGTCACTGCCCGGTGTTGCCACCGCCGGTGCACATATTGGGCGGGCCGTAACCGGTGACCGGGTCGTCAACGTGAGCTCCAGCGATGTCTGGGTCACGCTGAAGCCGGACGCCGACTATGACACGACATTTGACGCGATCCGGGAGGCAGCCGCCACGGTGCCCGGGGTGACACCCGAAGTGGTGTCTTACACCACCCAGAAAATGCGCGACGTCGGCGCGCTGACCACCGGTACAAACCCGGTGAAGGGTTCACATTTGGATCTGCTTACCGGGCTGGACCAACCGGTCGCCGTCCGCCTCTACGGCCAGAACCCCGACACCTTGCGGGAGCAGGCCAACCGGGTGCAAAGCCTGCTCTCCGGAGTCGAGGGGGTAGTGGACCCACGCGTGATCACTACCACGATGGAGCCAACGGTCGAGATCGAGGTCGACCTCGCCAAGGCCCAAGCCGCCGGCATCACCCCTGGTGACGTCCGCCGGGCCGAGGCAACCCTCCTCCAAGGCATCCAGGTGGGCAGCGTCTTCGAGGAGCAGAAGGTCTTCGACGTCATCGTCCAGGGCGTGCCGACCACCCGCAGCAGCGTGGACAACGTTCGCAACCTCCTCATCGACCTGCCCAAGGGCGGCCAGATCCGCCTCGGCCAGGTTGCCGACGTACGTGTGGTCGACCGGCCAGCCGTCATCCAGCGGGACGCCGTGTCGCGCCGGGTAGATGTCGTGGCCGGCGTGGACGGCCGCAGTGTCAACGCGGTGATCGGCGACGTCGAGCAGCAGGTCCGCGGCTTGGATTTCCCACTTGAATACCACGCTGAGGTGCTCAGGCAGAGCACGGCCGACGAAATCGGCATCGGTCGCACGATTGGGGTCGCTGTTGCCGCCCTGCTCGCGGCGTTCCTGCTGTTCCAGGCGGCGTTCGGCAGCTGGCGACTGGCCCTAGTCCAGACGGTGGCCCTGCCACTGGCCCTGTCCGGCGGGGTCGTCGCCGGATTGTTCACCGGACGAGAGTTCACCTTGGGCTCGCTGCTCGGTCTGCTGGCCATCCTCGGCTTGGCCGCCCGGACCGGGCTTTCCATGATCACCGATCTGCAGCAAGCCGAGGCGTCGGGTGCAGGGCAGAACCGTGAAGGAGTCATCCAGGCTGCTGCTCGAGTCCGGCTGACGCCGGTGCTGACCTCAATCCTCGCCATCGCGGCACTGGCGCTGCCGTTCGTCGTGCTCGGTGCCCGGCCGGGCCTGGAGATCGTGCACCCCTTGGCGGTCGTCCTCCTGGGCGGGCTGGTGACGACCGCCCTCGTCAGCTTGTTCGGTTTGCCGGCGTTGTATCGGCACACGCCGGCAACCCCGGAAGGCATCGCGGCCGATGAGCCGATGACAGTGGATCACGACAGCACTAGGCAACCGACTGACCCAAGCTCGCCGACACAATCCGGAGACGGATGGCAGGGACGATCGAGAACCACGAGGGCCACCACCGAGGATCGGCCATGATGGCAGCCCGCGAGTGTTCCCCACCACACGCGGGACGGCGAATTATCGGGGCCGCCATCGCCCTCCTCGCGTTGACCGTCACCGCCTGTAGCGAGGTGGAAGAACCGAGTAGTGATGACTACGCCCCCGCCACGGTCGCCACAGCGGACCCGTCGACGGCTCCGACGGTGAAGTTCACCGAGGAGGCAGCCCGCCGGGTCGATCTCACGATGAGCACGGTCGCAGGCCGCAAGGGGGCGTTAGTGGTCGAGTACGCGGCGCTGATCTACGACAAGCAAGGCAAAACCTGGGTCTACACCGCCCCGGAGCCGCTGACCTACATGCGGACGAAGGTGGCTGTGGCCGAAATCGACGGCAACCGGGTCACGCTGTCCGACGGCCCACCGCCGGGCACCAAGGTCGTGACTCAGGGCGTAACTGAGGTCTACGGCGCCGAGCTGGGAATGGCAGGTAAGCACTGATGCCCCCGACCGAAGATCACACCGCGATGCCTGCCACCGAAGGTCGGACCGAGATATCCGCCACCGAACGTCGCACCTTGATGCAGCGCATCGTCGCGACCAGCCTGAGGTTCCGCTGGATCGTGCTGTTCCTCGCCGCCGCCACCCTCGCCGTCGGCTTCGTCCAGATCCCTGAGACCAAGGTGGACGTATTCCCGGAGTTCGCTCCCCCGCGGGTGGAGATCCAAACCATCGCTCTGGGGAACTCCTCCAACGAGGTGGAGGAGCTGATCACAGTCCCGATCGAGAACCAACTGAACGGGATCGAGGGCTTGGAGGATCTGCGATCCAAATCGGTCGCCCAGCTGTCCTCGATCCAGCTGTTTTTCTCCCGGGACACCGACGAGCTCCGCGCCCGCCAGCTGGTCGCCGAGCGGCTCTCCCAGATCACGGCCACCCTGCCAACCTGGGCGAGTCCGCCGTTCATGATGCCGGCTCTGTCGGCCACCAGCCGGATCATGAAGATCGGCCTGACCTCGGACACCGTCAACCTGACCGACATGTCAGACATTGCCTACTGGAAGATCAGGGCCCGCCTGCTGCGCGTGCCCGGGGTGGCCCAGGTCGCGATCTGGGGCGAGCGGCTGCCACAACGGCACGTGCAGGTCGATCCGGCGAAGATGGCCGCGCAGGACGTCACCTTGCAGCAGGTGATGGACACATCCGCGGACGCCCTCGACGCCGGTCTGCTGCGCTACAGCGACGGAGCGGTGGTGGGCACCGGCGGGTTTATCGAGTCGGGCGACCAGCGATTGAGTATCCGACACGTCCAGCCGATCACCGGACCGCGGGAGCTGAGTCAGGTTCCGGTGCTGGAGCGCGACGGCAAGACACTACGGCTGGATGACATCGGCCGGGTGGTGGTCGACCCGGGGCCCCTTTTCGGTGACGCCGTGGTCAACGACGGTGAGGGACTGCTACTGGTCGTCCAGAAGTTCCGAGGAGCCAACACGTTGGAGGTCACTCGGGGCGTTGAGCAGGCCATGGCCGAAATGACCCCAGGGTTGCCAGGCATCGAGGTGGACACCACGATCTTCCGCCCGGCAACCTTCATCCAGCAGTCGATCGACAATCTGCGTACGGCCATGCTCTGGGGGATCGGGCTCGTCGTGCTGATCTTGGTTGCCTTCTTGTTCGAGTGGCGTACGGCCTTCATCAGCCTGATCGCCATCCCGCTGTCGCTGGTAGCGGCGGTCCTGGTTCTCGACGCGGCCGGGGCCACCGTCAACGTCATGGTTCTGGCCGGGCTCGTGGTCGCCGTCGGGGTGGTGGTGGACGACGCGATCATCGACGTGGAGAACATCGTCCGGCGACTCCGGCAGGCCCGCGCCGGCGGCAGCACCGTATCCACCTTCCGCATCGTGCTGAACGCCTCCGTCGAGGTGCGGACCGCGATCACGTACGCGACCTTGATCAACGTCGTGGCTGTGGTCCCGGTGCTGTTCCTCGAGGGCTTGTCCGGGTCGTTCTTCCGGCCGCTCGTGCTGTCCTACGGGCTCGCCGTCCTGGTGTCCATGGTTGTCGCGCTCACCGTCACCCCAGCGCTGTGCCTGCTGTTGCTCTCCCGCGGCAAGCTGGACCACCGGGATTCCCCGCTGCTGCGATTGCTCAAGCGGGCTTACCGGGCACTGCTGGTCCCACTCGTCCGGCGACCGCTGCCCGCGGTCGCTACCACCCTCGTCCTGCTGATTGTGGGCGTGAGCGCATTCCCCTTACTGGGCAGCCAGCTGCTGCCCAGCTTCAAGGAGCGAGATTTCTTGATGCACTGGCTGACTGTGCCGGGCACGTCGGTGACAGAAGAGACCCGGGTGTCTGTCTCGGCGTGCCAGGACCTCCGCCAGATCCCCGGTGTCCGCAACTGCGGGTCCCATATCGGTCAGGCCCTACTAGCCGACGAGGTCTACGGCGTGGACTTCGGCGAGAACTGGATCAGCGTGAGTCCGGACGTCGACTACGACCAGACCCTGGATGAGGTCAAGAACACCGTGCAGGTCTACCCAGGCCTGTACCGCGACGTGCAGACCTATCTTCGAGAGCGGATCAAAGAAGTGCTCACCGGCACCAGCGAGGCGATCGTGGTCCGAATATACGGACCAGACCTGGCCACACTGCGCACCCAAGCGAAGGACATCGAGAAGCGGATCGGTGACATCAGCGGAGTGGCCGACGCGCACGCCTCCTTCCAGACCGACCTGCCACACATCGAGGTCGAGCCGAAACTCGCCGCCGCGCGCAGCCATGGGCTCACCCCCGGTGACATCCGGCGGCAGGCGTCGACCATGATCGCCAGCGAGGAGGTTAGCGACATCTATTCCGGCGGTCGGGCGTACGACGTGCACGTCACCGCGATCCCGACCGCCCGCGACAGCGTCACCGATGTGGAGAACCTGCAGCTGGACACCCCGAACGGCAAGCGAATCCGGTTGAAGGACGTGGCCGAGATACGGATGGCGTCCACGCCGAACGCGATCGAACGGTCTAACCAGTCCCGGCGCATCGATGTGGGTGCGAATGTGCAGGATAGGCCGCTGGAAGAGGTCGTATCGGAGGTCGAGCAACGCCTGGCGGGTGTCACCTTCCCGCTCGGGTACCACGCCGAGGTGCTGGGCGAGTCGACGGAACTAGACGCGGCCGAGGATCGGCTGTTGATCTTCGGCTTGGCGGCCGCGGTGGTGATCCTGCTGCTGCTGCAGGCCGCCTTCGGCAGCTTCCGCTTAGCCGTCCTGACGTTCGGCCTGTTGCCCATGGCGCTCGTCGGCGGCGTGATCACAGTGTGGCTCAGCGGAGGTCTGCTGTCGCTGGGATCTCTGGTGGGGTTCCTCGCCGTGTTCGGGATCGCTGCTCGCAACGGGATCTTGATGGTCAGCCACTTCCAGCGCCTGGAGCAGGACGAGGGCGCGCCCTTCGGGCGCGACCTGGTGATTCAGGGAGCGATGGAGCGGCTGGCGCCGATCTTGATGACCGCACTGGCCACCGGGCTGGCGCTGGTGCCGCTCGTGGCTGCCGGCAGCATCCCCGGCCACGAGATCGAACACCCGATGGCGATCGTCATCGTCGGCGGGCTGGTAACAGCCACCTTGCTGAACCTGTTCGTGCTGCCGACGTTCTACCTGAAGTTCGGAAAGAGCCGCAAGTACCGGGAGCGGGCCGAGGCAGAGCGGGCCGAGGCCGAGCAAGCTGAGCCTGCCACGAGCTGATGGGCCCTGGGTTCGGAAACTAGCGCCTACGTACGTCGACGCTGGGGCACCAACCCCAAGCGTGGGAGCCGGCCTCAGTCCTCGGCGAGGGTGATCTCGAGCCCGCCGAGCATGGTGGCGGCCAGGTTGTAGAGGAACGATCCTAGGGTCGCCAGCGCGGTGAAGATCACCACGTCGACGCAGGCGATCAAAGCCGCTATGCCCATGACCTTCTGAGTATTCACGTAGTCCTGGATCCGGAACGGTGTCGTGTCGCCGGGTGTGGAGACCACGCTCTTGACGATGTCGTTGATCGAGTCGAAGAGGCCGGAGGAGTCAAGAACCGTCCACACCGTGTATACCGCGACCACCAGCATGATGCCGGCCGCGATGGAGAACATGAACGACGTCTTCATCACCGACCACGGATCCAGTCGGGACAGCCGCAACCGCGCCTTCCGAGTCCGTCGCGCCACCCCGGGCTTCGGCTTGGTGTTCGTCGACAGCCTTTCCGCGCCGGACTTCGCTGCGGCCACGGCGGCGGTCGCGGCGGCAGCTGTGGCCGCGCCTACTGCCGGCAACACCCCTGTTTTGGGGCCACCAGGTGGCGCTGCGGGTGCCGGCATCGGCCCCGGGCCGGTTGTTCGTGCAGTGGGCTGGTCCGCAGGAGATGGTCGGCCTTCGGCACGGTGGCCGGGAGCCGGCGGAGCGGCGATACTCCCGCCGGGAGACGCCGGAGGATCGGCGCTATCTAAGGGAATCGCACCCCCGTTGGAGAGTGACGTGCCATTGGGGTCTGTGCCAGTGGGGTCGGGGGCCGGAGCTGCCCCGGGCGGCCGGTCGCTGCTGCTAGCTCCTGTCGCCCCCGAGCCCGAGCCGTTACCGGACGGGGCGGTGGGGACGGGCCTGGGCACAGTCGGCACGGAACTGGTCGGTGGTGCGGAACTGGTCGGTGGTGCGGCTGCCCGATGGGCGACCGGCGACTGCTGCGCCGGATCGGGCTTGGTGGCCAGGCCAAGGCGCTCTTTCCAGGACCGCTTCGGCCCTGGGGCGGCTGGCGGATCCCAGACCGGTACGGCGGGCCGGCGACTCGGCTGCTGCTCTCCCCCAGTCGGCATTCCGGCCGGTGGCGGCATGGCTTCGACGGTTGGCGGGGCCGAGGGCTGCGCCGCGGCGGGGCGGGCGCCGTTAGGTTGGCCTGGTGCCGCCAGCGGCTTGGCCGGTGGAGTCTGATTAGGGGCTAGCCGCGGCTGTCCTGGCCCGCTGGGCGAGGCTACCCGGGGCTGAGCAGCCTGCTGCGTACCTGCAACCGTGCGTACGGTCGCGAACTCCTGCTCCCGACCACGAGGGCCGCCAGCGGGCGGCTGTCCGTTCGGGGGGGTGCCCCGACTAGCATCACTCACTGTCATCCTCCTCGACTTCGCTGCTCGCGGCGGCGGAGCCGGCTGCCGGTCCAGGCAGGACTTCGTCGTGGTCGTCGGTTGACCCGGCATCGTCATCGACGGGCGGGTCTGGGTCAAGCTGAGCTGCGTCTGCAGTTGTCTCCGGGTTCAAGGCGATGGCGACCACCGAGTCGTTGCCCCCCACTCCTACGAACCGCACCCCCATGGTGTCACGTCCTTTGACCGGAACCTCGACAACAGGGCTGCGTGTGATCTGACCACTTGCTTTTATTGCGATGACCTCATCATTGTCGGTTACGACCAGGCCTCCCACCAAAGATCCGCGGTCCTCGTGAAGTTTCATGGCCTTGATCCCCAACCCGCCACGGCCCTGCTCCCGGTACTCCACGACCCTCGTCCGCTTGGCGAACCCGCCATCGGTGACAGTGAACACGTAGCGGCCGTTCGCGTCGTCGCTCGGCCTCACAACCGAAAGGGACAGCAGCTCATCACCGGGTCGGAACCTCATCCCGGTCACCCCTGAGGTCGCCCGGCCCATGGGCCGCAGCTCATCGTCGTCGGCCGGGAAGCGGATGGCCTGCCCCTTGCGGGAGATCAGCAAGACCTCATCGCCGGAGTCGCACAGCTCCGCCCCGATCAGCTCATCGTCGTCCTCACGGAAGTTGACGGCGATGATGCCGGCCTGCCGGGGCGAGTCGTACAGCGCCAGTGGGGTCTTCTTCACCAACCCCCGCTTGGTGGCGAGCAACAGGTACGGATGCGCGGCGTAGTCGCGGATCGCGAGCACCTGGGCGATCTCCTCCTCCGGAAGGAACGACAGCAGGCCGGCCACGTGGCCGCCCTTGGCGTCACGACCCGCCTCGGGCAGCTGCCAGGCTTTGGCGCGATAAACCCGGCCTTTGTTGGTGAAGAACAAGATCCACTGGTGATTGGTGGTGGCGAACAGGTGCTCGACCACATCATCGGTGCGCAGGGTCGCCCCGCGCACTCCTCTGCCGCCGCGACGCTGGACCCGGTACTGGTCGGTGTTCGTGCGCTTGGCGTAGCCGCCCCGGGTGATCGTGACGACCACGTCGGCGTCGGGGATCAGGTCCTCGTTGGACAGATCACCATCCGCCGCGATCAGCTCGGTCCGCCGGTCGTCACCGTACTTGTCGACGATCTCGGCAAGTTCGGTGCTGATGATTCGCCGCTGCCGCTCCGGCTTGTCCAGAATGTCCTGCAGGTCAGCGATGATTCGCTCGTACTCGGCCAGCTGGTCGATGATCCGCTGCCGCTCCAGCGCCGCCAGCCGGCGGAGCTGCATGTCGAGGATGGCATTCGCCTGCAAGTCATCGATCTCGAGCAGGGTCTTGAGTCCCTCACGAGCATCGTCGGTGCTGGGACTGCGGCGGATGAGGGCGATGACCTGGTCGAGCGCGTCGAGTGCTTTGACCAGGCCGCGATAGATGTGCGCCCTGGCCTGCGCGTCGTCCAGCCGATGCCGAGTGCGACGCTGAATGACCTCGATCTGGTGGACGATCCAGTAGGACAAGAACTGGTCGAGCCGGAGCGTCCGCGGTACGTCGTCGACCAGGGCAAGCATGTTGCAGCCGAACGTGTCCTGCAGCTGGGTGTGCTTGTAGAGGTTGTTGAGCACGACCTTGGGCTGAGCGTCGCGCTTGAGGACGATGACGAGTCGCTGTCCGGTGCGAGCGGAGGTGTCGTCGCGGATATCGGCGATCCCGTTGAGCTTGCCGGCGTTGACGAGCTCGGCGATCTTGAGGGCGAGGTTGTCGGGATTGACCAGATGCGGCAATTGGGTGACCACCAGGAGGGTCCGGCCGGACCGGTCTTCCTCGATGTCCACGACGGCGCGCATGATCACCGAGCCGCGACCCGTACGGTAGGCGTCGTCGATACCCCGCCGGCCGACGATAAGCGCGCCGTTGGGGAAGTCGGGACCTTTGATCCGCTCGATCGCGGCCTCGAGCAGCTCCTCAGCGGACGCGTCCGGGTGCTCCAACGACCACTGAACGGCCGCGGCTACCTCGCGCAAGTTGTGGGTCGGGATGTTGGTCGCCATGCCCACGGCGATGCCGGTGGAGCCGTTGACCAGCAGGTTCGGGAACCGGCTGGGCAGAACGACAGGTTCTTGCTCCTTGCCGTCGTAATTGGGCTTGAAGTCGACCGTGTTCTCGGCGATGTCGCGGACCATCTCCATGGCCAAAGGCGCCATCTTGCACTCGGTGTATCGCATGGCCGCGGCTTTGTCGTTGCCCGCGGAGCCGAAGTTGCCCTGCCCCGAGACCAATGGGTAACGCATCACCCAGGGTTGTGCCAGGCGGACGAGGGTGTCGTAGATCGCGCTGTCCCCGTGCGGGTGGTACTGCCCCATCACCTCGCCGACGACCCTGGCGCACTTGTTCCACCCCCGGTCCGGCCGGTACCCGCCGTCGTACATTCCGTACAGGATCCGCCGATGCACCGGCTTGAGCCCGTCCCGGACGTCGGGTAACGCCCGGCCGACGATCACGCTCATCGCGTAGTCGAGGTAGGACTTCTGGATCTCGTCCTGCAGATCCACCGGCTCCCGCCGGTCAGTCATCTCCGCCGCGTCAGTCACTGACTGCTCCAACCAGTCGTCTAACCTCGGCGAACCTCTGCGAGCGTCGGTAAGAGAGCGCCGGTCCTCTCTGGACGACGAGCGAGGTCAGACACGCTTTTCGTCTGACCGAACGAGGAGGAAGAGAGGAACCGAAGGCACCGAGCGCGAGCGGAGAACTCAACCTCTGCGAGCGTCGGTAGGGTCGCGCCCCGGTGCTGCCTGGACGACGAGTGAGGCAGACACGCTTTTCGTCTGTCCGAGCGAGGAGGAAGGCAGTACCCGTCAGGGTGCGACCGAGCGCGAGCGGAGAACTAAATGTCAAGGAAGCGCACATCCTTCGCGTTCCGCTGGATGAAGACTCGTCGTTGCTCTACGTCCTCCCCCATCAAGATGGAGAACATCTCGTCGGCCTGCGCCGCATCATCCAGCGTCACCTGCAGCAGGATCCGGTTGTCAGGATCCATCGTCGTGTCCCACAGCTGATCGGGATTCATTTCACCCAGGCCCTTGTAGCGCTGGATCGCGTTCTCCTTGGGCAACCGTTTGCCCTCCTCCTTCCCGACCCGCAGCAACGCGTCCCGCTCGGCATCCGTGTAAGCCAGCTCAGCCGGAGCCCCCACCCAGTTGATCTTGAACAACGGCGGCTGGGCCAGGAACACGTGGCCGGCCTCGATCAGCGGCCGCATGAAGCGGAACATCAAGGTCAGCAGCAAGGTCCGAATGTGAGCGCCGTCCACGTCGGCGTCGGCCATCATGATGATCTTGTGATAGCGCAGCTTGTCGATGTCGAAGTCATCGTGCACACCGGTCCCCAGGGCACTGATGATCGCCTGAACCTCCTGGTTCTGCAGGATTCGGTCGATGCGC
>DATFQP010000195.1:0-2712 GCA_035264145.1 Propionibacteriaceae bacterium | reverse complement strand
TAGGCCAACGTCTAACGTTGCGACATGCTCACCTGGCTCAGTAACCAGTGGAAGCGGCTCCGGGCGTTCGAGAAGCGCAATCGCTACCGAGGCACGGTCCCTCGCCACATCGCCAACGAGCGGGAGCAGCCCGCCGACCGTGCGAACACGCCTGGCACCAAGGACTACAACCCTGGGGGCTCGGTCGCTGGCGGGTCCGGACCCTGACGCGGCGAGGCCCCCTCCCGTTCACGCTCGAGAGGGCCTCTGCCAGCGCTTGTCCGAGCAGACCTGCGTCGCGTGTTGCCCCCATTGCTTGCGGACGCGTTGGCCACATCCTCGAGCTGCGCTCACGGCTCGACGTGCGATGGCCCGCGCACGGGATCGAACCGGTTGTCAACGGCGGCTGAATCTTGACCCCCTGGCGGCGGCTGAAAATTGACCCCCCTGCTGTGGTCGGGTCCTGGTCAGTCGGTGTTGTCGGTAGGTGGCCTCCCGAGGTCGCGGTCTTTGAGTCGGTAGCTGTCGCCCTTGAGGGCGACGACGTCGGCGTGGTGGACGAGCCGGTCGATCATGGCGGCGGCGACGGTGTCGTCACCGAAGGTTTCTCCCCAGCGTCCGAACGGCTTGTTGGAGGTGACGATGACGGTGGCGCGTTCGTAGCGGGCGGAGATGAGCTGGAAGAAGAGGTTGGCGGCTTCGGGTTCGAAGGGGATGTAGCCGACTTCGTCGATGACGATGAGCGGGTAGCGGCCGAGGCGGCGGAGCTCGTCGTGGAGTCGGCCGTTGCTGTGTGCGAGCGCGAGGCGGTCGACCCATTCGGCGGCCGTGGCGAACACGACGCGATGCCCGGCCTGGCAGGCGCGGATGGACAGGCCGATGGCGAGGTGCGTCTTGCCGGTGCCCGGCGGGCCCAGGAACACGACGTTGTCGCGGGCGGCGACGAAGTCCAAGGTGGCGAGATGGGCGATCACGTCTCGCTTGAGGGAGCGTTGGTGGTCCCAGTCGAACTCGTCGAGGCTCTTGCGGGCCGGGAAGCGGGCAGCGCGGATGCGTAGCTCGCCGCCGTTGGCCGCTCGGGCGGCGACTTCACGCTCGAGGCAGGCGGCGAGGAACTCCTCATGGGTCCAGCCGTCAGCGCGGGCTCGTTCGGCGAGCCGTTCCACAGCAGCAGCGAGCGACGGGGCCTTCAATGCCCGGCACAGGTAGCCGACGTCGCTGCCCGGCTTCTTGGCGGTGGTGGCCATCAGGCGAGTCCGATCGCCCGGTCGTAGACGGCCAGGTCGCGTTGCTCGACGACGGCAGCAGCGAACACGTCGGTGACGGCGTGCTCGATGCGCATCGTGCGGGCGATCTGGCCGTGCTCCGGCGAAGTCACGGTCTGGTGGGCGGCGAGGCAGCGGGGATGGCGGGCGACTTCGACACCACCACAGGTAGCGACGACCTCGTCGAGGGTGACGCGCACGTCGACGCGTCGGCCCACGAAGCGCGGGTTGATCGAGTAGTCGCAGGTGTCGACCCGCACGTAGTGATCTCGGGGCAGGCGGACACTGAAGCGCAGCGACGGATCGGGCAGCACTGGCGGGAACGCCAGCATCGACCCGCGGTCTTCGAAAATCGCCTCGGCCGGCCGGCGTTTCGTGGTCGCGTGGATGCGCTGGTTCGCTCGGCGCAGCCAGCCGGTGAACTGGACGTTGAAGTCGGTCACCGACTCGAAGCTGCGGCCAGGCAGGAAGCTCGTCTCGAAGTAGCCGTTGGCCCGCTCGATCACCCCTTTGGCTTCCGGGTCACCGCGCCGACACAGCTGCGCGCCGATGCCGAGCGTGCCCCGGAACGACTGGAACTCGGCGGTGAATGCCTGGCGGCCGCCACGCCACTGGCCGATCGCGCCTTCCTGGTCCCACACCACCCGCCGTGGCAACGCCCCGAACTGACGAAGGACTTCAAGGTGGCCGGCCAGCACGTCATGGGCCTGGCGGGTCGGGATCATCCACCCACCGAGGAACCGGGAGAACCCGGCCGCGCCGGCGATCACCCACAACTTCGCCTGCTGGCCGTGACCGAGCGGGATCATGGTGTCGGGCTGCCACAGATCGAACTGGCCGAGCTCGCCAGGGAAATACGTGGTGCGCTGGCACGGATCCGGCGGCACGAACAACGGGCGCAGCTCAGCGACCCGATCGCGCAGCACCCGGATCGAACGGGTCCAGCCGATCCGCTCAGCGATCACCGTCGCCGGCATCGACGGAAACTCCCGCAACAACTCGACGATCTGCGGCTCCACCACGTCGACGATCGACCCCTTCACCGCCCGCTCATACTGCGGCGGCCCCTCAGCACGCAGCGCCGCCCGCACCGTGTTCCGGGCCACACCCAACCGACGAACGATCGCCTTGATCGCCATCCCCTCAGCACGGTGCAGCCGACGGATCTCAGCCCACTCATCCACATCGATCACTCTCCCTGCCTCCTGGCTCGTCTCGAGCCAGGGTTCGCGGTCCATCACATCCAGCGGTGGACCCGCCACAGGAGGGGTCAGAATTCGGCTGCCGATAAGGGGTCAGTTTTCACGTGCCGCTGACAATGGTGCGATGCCATCGCTGCGGTGTGCCGTGTGGGCGAGAAGCGGGCTTCGACTGGACAGTTCATCGCCGTGTTGGGCGAAGTCGTCCGAACGTGATCGCGATGTCAGATGAGTGGAGGCTCGGTCCGCGGTGCGTCTGTGAGAACGCT
>DATFQP010000194.1:0-2994 GCA_035264145.1 Propionibacteriaceae bacterium | reverse complement strand
CTCGATCCACTCATGCGCTCGGTCCAAGTCAGTCCACAGATCAAAGACCTGTTCCCGCGGCGCCCTCACCTGGACAACGAAGCGATGGTGACCCACGCCTGCAGTGTATTGAGACCTGTTCCTTATGCGGACGACCGCTAGCGTCGGCTTGCGGGCAGCGAGTCGAGCGTTGAGGCCACGTTGCTGCGTGCTATCCGGTAGTTCGACTTGTCAGCAAATGCATGAGACCAGCGTCGGTTCGCTGAAACCCGGGAGGCGGCGAGGTAGAACCGAGCAAGATGCGGTTCAAAATCGACGTGAAGATCCCCTCTCCCACGCGACGTTGACGAATCCGACCAGCAGCCCATCCTGTTTCCGGGCACTGACCCAGCCGAGACTGCAAGCGCCGACCCTGCTCCACCACCCGACGCTCGGAGTGCCTCCGTGGGATTCGACGAGGTTGATCATCTCGTCGTCGGCCAAGGCCCCTGGAGCTTGCGCCGACAGCGGAATTGTGATCGCCGAGTACGTGACCGCCATGCTCGCCCAGTGCTGAAGAGATCACGCACTCCTGGCGGGAGCCCCATCCGGCGTCAATCGGCATGATGATGCCGGAGACGAACTGTGCGCCGAAGCTGGCCCATGCTGACGAAGATTTCTTGTGCCGGGTAGTGGTGAGCCACCTGCAAGCGCATCGTGACGTCATGAACAGGGCGCGCCTTGCTGCGGTCCCGGCCGACGACATCGATCGGGAACCGCTAGCAGGTGGTGTGGAAGAGGCCTGCGACTCGGCAGCGTTCTGCTGCCAGCCGGTTGTACGTGGCCAGCGCGGCGGCCATCTTCTCACGCACGACCGGCACACCACGTCTTTCGAGCAGTGACAGCGTCTCTGGCGAGGCGCTAAGCCGACCCTGCCGGCCCCGGCTGAGGATCACCAGTTCAGGCTCGTGGTTCAGCAGGCTCAGTCACGTCTACACATAAAATGCCGGGCTGGTGATCCGTGCCAGTTTCTCGCCAGTCCCAGCTCCGCCGCCGCCGGGCCAGAGTTTGACGTCCCGGAAGCGGCCTAGTCCCTCGACCTCGACGAAGCCCCAACCGTCGTCGACCACCCGGGGAGACGTTTCCCTCATACTCGCGAGGCTAGCGCGTACGCACATCGTTGGACCTACGCAGAATCGTCTGAGGCGAAATACAGGTACCTAAGCGTGTGCTGCACGCTGTCCGCCGCGCCGTGCCTTTGACACCAATCGCCCGGCTAAGCCGCACCACGGAGATGTCCGAGCCCTGACGACTGGGCCCCGGCACATCGTCACAGCACAGGAACCACGATCGCACACCCCTAGCGTGCCCATTGACGAATCGCTCCTTTACGGAACGCCCACGGCAGCATGAGCAGCATGCCCGAGACCACCCCTAGCTTGCCCCGTTCTTGACTTTCACGCACTCACGTTTCTTGATGGCCAACCTCTCGTGATCGCGCTTCCGCGCGATGCGCGGCGTGCAGGCGTACGCGCGAGATGCCCTTTAGCTCCACCGGCCCGATCTCGGTGAAGGTCACGTCGACGCCCTCGGAGGCATCGACGACCTCCTGGGTGACGAGGACCTCACCGGGCCGGGCGTACTCGGCGATCCGCGAGGCGAGGTTCACCGTTTGTCCGTAGTAGTCGCCCTGCTGGAAGAGGACCGGTCCGGCGTGCAGGCCAACGTGAGCGGGTGGCAGGCCGACTGACGCTATGCCGTCCACCAGCTCGAGGGCCGCTACCACGCCGGGTCCCGGGTCGCGGAAGTACACCATCACGCCGTCACCCAGCCATTTCACCGGCCGACCGCCGCTCTCGAGCGCGCTTCGGGTGACAAGTTTGCCCAGCCGCTCAGCCAGGTCGGCCGCGGCCTCGTCGCCACGTTCGTATGTGAGGCGGGTGTAACCGGTGATGTCGAGAAAGCAGATGGCTGGCGGTCGGGGTAGCGTCTTCATTAGTCCGGCATCGGTCAGGGCCCTCTCGAAGCCGCCGATGATATTGGCCGTCCACGACTGCGCCTGCTGCGCGTGCCAGAGGGCCAGCACCGCGTCGTCTGTTGCCCGGTCCAGCGTCAGCGTCTGCGGGGAAGAAGCGTTCGCGCCGAGTTCGATGGCCGTAGCGCCCCTGGCAAGCATGGGCTCCATCAAGTCGGACCGCCAGGCATCCGACTCCGTTGCTGCGGCGCGGCGCAA
Organism: Propionibacteriaceae bacterium; assembly: GCA_035264145.1. Classification (GTDB taxonomy): domain Bacteria; phylum Actinomycetota; class Actinomycetes; order Propionibacteriales; family Propionibacteriaceae; genus Microlunatus. Next base: position 803 of record DATFQP010000194.1, on the reverse strand, counting down.
GCTGTCGGCCAGCACCCGGAGGGTGCGCTCGATCGAAACGGGCCGAAAGCCCATCGCGAGCTCGATCTCGATGAACGGGACGACCGCTAGCTCGTCCTCCCGCACGCGATCATTTGGGGCTGGCGTGGCTCCTCCGGTCGCCTCGCGGATCAGCATCAGCAGGTTCAACGGGAGACCCGTTCGTCGGCTCAACTCCTCGAAGGTTTCGTCGCTGAGCGTCGCGAATCGCTCGTAGGTCGGCGCGTCCATGAACCCCAGGTCGCCATGGCCGCGCTTGATGCTGGCGGAAAGGCTGTCGAGCGCTATGCCGGCGTTCTCCAGCGTCTGCGCCATCTGGGCGCGGCGCACGTCGGCCTTCGTTAGCCGATCGGTGCTGTCCGGGGAGATAACGCCCAGCTCGATCAGACGGTCGATGTATCCCAGATCGACCCCGGATCGGTTGGCCGCGTCCGCCCGCGAGTACTCAGCCACGAGGCTAGGCTACGGCCGGTCCTGATCGACACCCTTCCACCGCGTACGTCGAGTTCTTCCCGCTGCGCACCGTGATCGACAGGCTGGTGACGACCTAGATTCGGTTCCTGGACCTGGGTCGTTGCTGGGTGGTCGCCAACTCATCACCAGGTCCGGTGACGATGCGACCCCTGGGAGTGAGCTGTTGGCCGGGGCATGCTGAGCGGCGAGATATTTCCGGCTGTGCATCCGCCCGACGAGCCGGCTGCTTCAGTCGAGCCGTCGTATGAACTCGGCCGCTCGGTGGAACACCTCGTCGAGCATTGCCTCGGTCAGCTTGCCGGTGAAGGTGT
>DATFQP010000193.1:0-3561 GCA_035264145.1 Propionibacteriaceae bacterium | reverse complement strand
TGGGCTTGCTTGAGCCGGATGCGGGGATAACTCGCACGTCCGGTGTGCGCCGTGAGGCGCTTCGTCGTATCCCCAATGCAGTTGGGAGGAACTCGGAGGAATGTTCCTGGGTCGCCTGGCTTACCTGGACGGGAAACCGCGAGGGGACAAGAGCATGCCAGGGAAGCGGTGGCCGTCTGGAGGCGTCCAGGGCGGGGTGCTGCCAGACCCGCACGATATGGCCAAGGCTGGATTGCTTGAAGTCCAATCTCCAGCGGTGAGAGTGCGCACCCTCCGGAATGACGCCTGGAACCGGTGCCGTGTCATGCCTCGGTATGAACCTGAGATCGAGGCATCCCCCGTGACGCGGAGCCCCGCCCAGCGAGGGCGGTCAAGGAGATGAGTGGGCGGCCTGTGTCGTGCTCGACACGTATGACGAAGACGTACCGCGGGATCGCCTACGGGGCGCGAGTCCTGGGGCGACGGAGTGCCCGTAGTAGTCGCAGGAGTCACGACCTGCCAGGGCGGCCGGGAAAGCCGGTCCACAGGGCGAAGGGGCACAGGTGATCGAGGATGTTCAGTGCTGGGAGGTATGCGTAATGCAAAGCGCCGCAGCTGTGCTGGAGATCATCGGTAAGCGTGGTGAACGAGGTCTGCCGGTCGAACGGTTGTATCGGCAGATGTTCAACCCGCAGTTGTATCTGGTGGCCTACGGGCGCATCTACGCCAACGCTGGTGCGATGACGCCGGGGGTCACCGGGGAGACCGTGGACGGCATGTCGCTGGCCAAGATCGGCGCGATCATCGACGTGTTGCGTCGTGAGCGGTACCGGTGGCAGCCGGTGAAGCGGGTCTACATCCCCAAGAAGAACGGGAAGCGGCGCCCGCTGGGCCTGCCGACCTGGTCGGACAAGCTGGTCGCCGAAGTGGTCCGTCTGTTGCTTGAGGCCTACTACGAGCCGCAGTTCTCCGACCGTTCCCACGGTTTCCGTCCCCGCCGGGGCTGCCACACCGCGTTGACCGAGGTGGTGGAGGTCTGGAAGGGGACCCACTGGTTCATCGAGGGAGACATCTCTGACTGTTTCGGGTCTCTCGATCATGATCTGATGATCGACATCCTGGCGGAGAAGATCCACGATGGCCGGTTCCTGCGGCTGGTCGATCAGATGCTCAAGGCCGGATATCTGGAGGACTGGCGGTGGCACGCCACGCTCAGCGGCGCGCCGCAAGGCGGTGTCGCCTCACCCGTCTTGTCCAACATCTACCTTGATCGGCTCGATCAGTTTGTCGAACAACGGTTGCTGCCCGAGTACAACCTCGGCCGCCGTCGCCGGCCCAACCGGGCTTATCAAGTCCTGGAGTACGCGATCCAGCAGGCCAAACGGCACAACGAGCGGGACACGGCGCGGGAGTTGATCCTGCAGCGTCGTGACCTGCCGAGCCAGGACCCGAACGATCCGGACTACCGGCGACTGCGCTATGTCCGCTACGCCGACGACTGGCTGCTGGGATTCGCTGGTCCCAAACATGAGGCCGAGGAGATCAAGTCGAAGATTGCGACCTTCCTACGCGAGGAACTCAAACTGGAACTGTCGCAGTCCAAGACGCTGATCACACACGCCACCAGCCAGGCGGCGCATTTCCTCGGTTACGAGATCAAAGCCCAGCACTCCAACACCAAGATCACCCGAGGGCGTCGGGCGGTCAACGGAGCGATCGGGCTGTTTGTGCCCCAGACCGTCATCAGGCAGCGGTGCGCGCTCTACATGAGCAAGGGAATCCCGGCGCAACGAGGAGCTCTGATCCGTGACAACGACTTCACCATCGTCGCGAAGTACGGCTCCGAGTACGCCGGGCTCGTCCAGTACTACCTCCTCGCCCAAGACGTGTTCCGCTTGGCCCGGCTCCGCTGGGTCATGGAAACGTCGATGCTGAAGACACTCGCCGGGAAGCATCACAGCACGGTTACCAAGATGGCTCGAAAGTACAAGACGACGATCAAGACATCGGCTGGACCGCGGGTGGTCTTCCAGGTCAGCGTCGAACGCGACCGAGGACGCAAACCGCTGGTGGCTCGCTTCGGTGGGATCCCGCTCCGACGAAACCGCACCACCGTCCTCACCGACCAGCGGCCGGTGATGGCCAGCGCCAAACGGAACGAGCTGATCCACCGGCTCCTCGCCGGGCGCTGCGAGATCTGCAAGTCGATGGTGGGCCTACAGGTTCACCACATTCGAAAACTTGCCGATCTCAACCAACCCGGCCGCCCGGACAAACCCTCCTGGATGCACCTCATGGCCATGCGACGACGCAAGACGCTCGTCATCTGCGGTCGCTGCCACGAGGACATCCACACCGGGCGGGCCACCAAGCCCTACCCGAAATGATCACTGGAGAGCGGGGTGCAGGGAAACTTGCACGCCCCGTTCGGGAAGAGGACGACGGAAAAGGACCTACGCCACAGGCACCTCGCCGGCGCCCCACTTCACTCGGCGAGCGGCCTGGGGAAACGGACCGGGAGCAATCCCGACACCGCGCCCCAGGCCGACTCAACCGGCTGCAGCTGGTGTGGGCGGCCGCCCGGGCTAGGCGGACACCGGCATACCAGGCCCGTACGATCGCCAAGGAGCGGTTTGTGCGGCTGGGCCGCAAGTCTGAGCATGGTTTGAAGTTGATCATTGCCCGGGCCACCGCCGGGGATGCGATCTGGTTCAAGGCCACCGTGGATCGGATCGCCGAGATTCTCGCCAAACAAGGCGATACCGACACCATCGAGGTGCGCCGCTCCAAGGCCATCGGGATCCTCGCCCAACCCGCCGAAGCATTGCGGCTGCTGTGCCAACACCAAAACGACGACTGGGACGGATCCGCCGAACCAGCCGATGATCCTGCCGAGGAACCAACCGAGGACGCAGTCTCGGATCTGGAGCCCTCCGATTCCGAACCATGCAAGCCTGAACCCTCTCATCCCGAGCCTTCTGATGCTGAGTCATCAGGGTCCTCGGAGGGTGCCCATCGATCGCTGCAGATCCTGCCGCCGCCGTTCGGGCCGGAGCGGGCCCGGCCGCGGGCGGTGATCTATGTACATCTGAGCGCCGAAGCGCTCACCGCCGGTCGTGGTATTGCCCGCGTCGAAAACGTCGGCCCGGTACTGCTCAGCCGGTTGCGGCTGCTGCTCGGTGAGCGGTGCCACATCAGCCTGAAACCGGTGATCGACCTGCCCGCCGGGCACACCCCAGTCGATGCCTATGAGATCCCCGCGACTCTGCGGGAACAGCTGCTGCTGCGCAACCCCGCCGATGTGTTCCCCTACGCTGCCGCGGTCAGCCGCAGCATCGATGTGGACCATACGATTCCCTACCTGAGCCCAGCCGAAGGTGGGCCGCCCGGTCAAACCCGGCTCGGCAACCTCGGCCCGCAGGTACGGCAGCATCACCGCCTGAAGACCCACGGCCACTGGCAGGTGCGGCAACCCGAACCCGGCACCTGGTTGTGGCGATCACCCCACCGCAGGATCTACCTGGTCAACGCCAGCGGCACCCACCCACTCGGCGACACCGAGTTTGCAGAAGCAATCTGGCG
>DATFQP010000192.1:0-15612 GCA_035264145.1 Propionibacteriaceae bacterium | reverse complement strand
TACGACGGCGAGGGTCGCCCGCCTGTCACCGACGGTCCATTCGCCGAGACCAAGGACCTCATCGCCGGCTGGATGGTGATCGACGTCGACAGCCATGAGCGCGCCATCGAGCTGGCAGGGGACCTGTCGGCCGCGCCTGGGGCGGGTGGGCAGCCCATCCACGAGTGGCTCGAAGTACGTCCGTTCCTGGCTGCACCGCCCACCATCAGGGAGTGACCTCTGAGGTGAATGAGGCCTTGCTTCGGAGCCTCACGCCGACCGTGCTCGGGATCCTCGTCCGCCGCGGAGCCGACTTCGCGGCGGCCGAGGACGCCGTCCAGGACGCGCTGGTCGAGGCGGTCCGCGTCTGGCCGGCCGACCCGCCGCGCGACCCGAAGGGCTGGCTGGTCACCGTGGCCTGGCGCCGGTTCCTCGACGCGACCCGGGCGGATACCGCTCGCCGCCGGCGTGAGGACATCGTCGATGAGGAACCGGCGCCCGGGCCCGCGCCCGCGGTGGACGACACGCTCCAGCTCTACTTCCTGTGCGCACATCCGTCGCTGACGCCGTTGTCCGCGGTCGCGCTCACCCTGCGCGCCGTCGGCGGGCTGACCACCCGCCAAATCGCCCAGGCCTACCTGGTGCCGGAGGCGACCATGGCGCAGCGCATCACCAGGGCCAAGCGCACCGTCTCCGGGGTGCGGCTCGACCAGCCCGGCGACGTCGCCACCGTCCTGCGCGTCCTCTACTTGGTCTTCAACGAGGGCTACTCCGGCGAGGTCGACCTTGCCGCCGAGGCCATCCGGCTCACCCGGCAGCTCGCGGTCGCGATCGACCACCCCGAGGTGGCGGGGCTGCTTGCCCTCATGCTGCTCCACCACGCCCGACGTGCCGCCCGGACCACCCCGGACGGCCGTCTGGTGCCGCTCGCCGAGCAGGACCGCGCCCGGTGGGACACCGATTCGGTTGCGGAGGGCGTCGAGATCCTGCAAGCGGCCCTCGCCCGCGACCGACTGGGCGAGTTTCAGGCCCAGGCCGCCATCGCGGCACTCCACGCTGACGCGCTCACCGCCGAGGAGACTGACTGGGTGCAGATCGTCGAGTGGTACGACGAACTCACCCGCCTGACCGACAGCTCGGTCGTCCGGCTCAACCGCGCGGTGGCCGTGGGCGAGGCCGACGGACCGCGCGCCGGCCTGGCGGCGCTGGCGGCCCTAGACGACTCACTGCCCCGCCACGCCGCGGTGGCGGCCTACCTCCACGAGCGCGACGGTGACCTGGCGACGGCGGCACGGCTGTACGCGGAGGCGGCCCAAAAGGCGCCCAACCTCGCCGAGCGGGACCACCTGACGCGCCAGGCCGCCCGGCTCAACGCCCGCCGGCGTCGTTGACGGGTCGCGCTCGGACCCATGGACTTCCTCACAGTAGTTCCCGATCGCCTTGTGCAGTCAAGATCGGAACCAAGCGCTCTCCCTGCCCTCGATCAGCGGCTCCAATTCACAGGCTGGAGCGGTGCTTGCCACAACCCGCTTACGGCGTAAAGTACAACATCGTGGCATCCATCAGGGCTGCCGTATGAAGTCGTGACGCTGGTCCCCGGCCGAGTCACGCACCTGGAGTGCAGTCGGTTTACAAGGGTGTCGAAACGGGAATGCATGAACAGCCACAGAGGCGGCCGTGTCGAACGCGGCCAGAAGAGAGGAAGCACATGGATGCGAAATCGAACGTAGCGGCGGCGGTTGCCGCCGGTTACCTGCTCGGTCGAACCAAAAAGCTCAAGCTGGCCATTACGGTCGGGAGCGTGCTGGCCGGTCAACGGATCTCCACCAATCCGCAGAAACTGCTCAAAGGGGCCTCCGGTCTCGTCCAGAACAATCCGGCGCTTTCGGCGCTACAGACCGAACTTCGCGGCCGAGCGTTCGACGCGGCCAAGGGAGCGGCGGTCGCGGTGGCCACGAACCGCATTGACAAGCTGACCGACACGCTACGCACGCGCGGTGAGAAGAAGCGCGCCGACAAGGAGGCCCCGGCCGAGTCCGAGGATGCCGCTGAAGAGCCCGAGGACCAGTACGAGGAAGCTGGTGACGAAGGCGGCGCGGAGGAGACTGAGGACCAGTACGAGGAGGCCGAACAGGGCGAAGAGGAGCCCGAGGACCAGTACGAGCAGGGTGAAGAGCAGCCAGACGAGGAGCCCGAGGCCGAGTACGAGGGGGACGAAGAGAAGAACGAGGAGGAAGACCAACCCGAGGAACCCGAAGAGCAGCCTGAGCCCGCTCCGGCAGCGCCGGCGAAGAAAGTTGCGGCCAAGACGACGGCCCCTGCGAAAAAGGTCGCTGCGGCAACCACTAAAAAGACCGGCGCAAAGAGACCTGTGGCACAGAAGTCCGCCGGCGGCCGGGCGGGGAGGTAAACGTCATGGCGACCACTGAACCCTTGAATAGGCTCAAAGAGTCCGGTGCTGACCTGCTCAAGACGCTCGGCGACGAGGCCCTGGGGACCGTGCGGGACAAGATGTCCGACGTCACCGACAAGCTGGAAGGCGTGGCCAATGGCAACCCGATTGGTTCGGCTGCGCTTCGCGCCACCACGGCGAAGGCCGAGGGCAAATCCCCGGCCGGCGGGGCGGTCAAAGGCCTGTTCTCCGGGCTCAAGGAGAAGCTGTCCGGCGGTGGTGGTGGTGGCGGCGCGGACAAGGCCACCAAGGCGATGAACATTGTGGAGTCGATCGACGTCGGCGTGCCGATCCGGGTTGCCTACAACCAGTGGACCCAGTTCGGCGAATTCCCGAGCTTCATGAAGAAGGTCGAGAGCGTTGAGACGGCGGAGGATAACAAGCTCAACTGGAAGGCGCAGGTCTTCTGGTCCCACCGTACCTGGGAAGCGACGATCCAGAAGCAAGTCCCAGACGAGTGCATCGTGTGGCGCTCAAAGGGCCCAAAGGGTCACGTCGACGGAGCGGTCACCTTTCACGAACTGGGCCCTAACCTGACGCGGATCCTTCTGATACTCGAGTACTACCCTCAAGGATTGTTCGAGCGGACAGGCAACCTCTGGCGCGCCCAAGGACGTCGGGCACGACTGGAGTTCAAGCACTTCAGACGGCACATCATGACCCGCACCATCCTGAACCCGGATGAGGTTGAGGGCTGGCGCGGGCGGATCGAGGACGGTGAGGTCGTCCAAACCCACGAGGATGCCCTCGAAGAGGAGCAGCAGGCGCAAGCCGAGGGTGGAGAGGGCGAGGAAACCGCCGAGTACGAGGAGGAGGGCGCCGAACCTGCCGAGGGCGACGAGACCGCCGAGTACGAGGAGGAGGGCGCCGAACCTGCCGAAGGTGACGAGACCGCCGAGTACGAGGAGGAGGGCGCCGAACCTGCCGAAGGTGACGAGGCCGCCGAGTACGACGAGGAAGGCGCCGAGGAGTATGAGGGCGGCGAGGGGCCCGCGGACGAAGAGCAGGACACAGTAGCCGAGGACGAGGAGTCCTCAGCCGAAGCCGAGGCGCCAGAGGGAGACGAACAGGCCGACGAGGATGTCGAGGAGGCAGAGGAGACCCCGCCTGAGGAGCCGAGTCCGCGACCTAGCCGCCGCCGTCGTCGTCCCGCCTGATCGGGGCCCGGGACGACGGCACGTTCTGACACCTATTCGTTAACTGGAGAGGACTGACTTGTGACCGTACAGACATCCCAGCGCCGCAGCGGAGGCGGATACCTGGATAGGCCTTCATCAAGTGGCCTCGCCGATGTCATCGACATCATCCTGGACAAGGGCATGGTTATCGATGTCTACGTCCGGGTATCACTGGTGGGCATCGAGATCCTCACCATCGATGCCAGGATCGTCATCGCCAGCGTGGACACCTATCTTCGCTTCGCCGAGGCGACCAACCGGCTCGATCTATACGAGCGGGGCGGTAAGGATCTGTTCGACGCGCTCGGAGACTCGACCGAGCGCGTCTCGTCCGGCAAGGTCAGTGGTGCCATCAAGGGCGTCAAAGAGGCGATCACCGGTGGTGGTGATGACGAAGAGGACGAGGAAGAACGGCCACGACCAGCGAAGAAAGCGCCTTCGCCACAACGAGCCGGGAACGGGTGACTTTGGCGCTGTCGGAACTAGACGAGGTTCTCGAGGAACCACAGCGCGAGGCGTACTACGTGTACGGCGTGGTTGCGGAGATCCCGGACACATCTGGCCTGACAGGAGTACAGGGCGCCGGCGTGCAGGCGGTGCGCGCCGGTGACCTTGCTGCTGTCGTCAGTGTGATCGATCTCGATCGACCTCCCAGGAGCCGGTCCGACTTGTTGGCTCACAGCGCGGTCTTGGATTCGTTGGCAAGATCGGGTCCGGTGATTCCGGTCCAGTTTGGGTCGGTTCTGGCGGATCTGGAATCGGTAGACAATGACCTGCTCCAGGGACGCGACGAGCTGTTCCGGAGCCTGCTCACCGAGCTGGAAGGGCGGACCCAATTTGTGATGCGCGCCTCTTACCGAGAGGACGTCGTCCTCCGCGAAGTCGTCGCGGGCGACCAACGCATAGCGGGCCTGCGGGAGCGCACTCGGGACCTCCCCGAGGCCGAGTCTTACGCGGATCGGGTGCGTCTCGGTGAGCTTGTCAGCCGGGCCGTCGAGGAGAAGCGAGCAGCCGATGCAGATGGCTTGTTGGCCGAAGTGCTGCCGCTGACGGTGGCGTCCGCGCTGCGAGACGGCAGCGGTATGGACCACGTGGTACACATCGCCTTGCTGGTCGACAACGATCGGCTTTCAGCGCTTGAGGAGACGTTGGAGGACCTGGCTGCGGCCTCGCACGAGCGGATGACCATCAGGCTGCTAGGGCCGATGGCCCCGTACGACTTTGTGGGTGATGGGGATGGGCTTGCTGGCTGAACTCCTCGGGCTGCCTTTGCTGCCACTGCGGGGGGTCGTCGCGGTCGCCGAGCAGGTCCGGCAGCAGGCTGAGGAGGAATACTACGACCCGGGGCGCATCCGGGCGCAGCTGGAGGAAATCGAGCGGCAGCGAGCCGAGGGAAGCCTAAGCGACGAGGAGGCGGAAGCCTGGGAAGAGGAGCTCGTCGAGCGACTCATCGAAGGTCAACGCCGAGTCCGGGAGGAGTGACATGGCAGACGACAAGGCAGTGCGGTCGCGGCCATCGGCAGGAGCGCCGCGCGATAGCGGCCGTTCTTCGACCGGTGATCGTGGCTCGGGGGCGAAGGGTGATAGTGGGCAATCGGAGGGCGGAAGCGGAGGCAAGCCCACCAGCTCAGGGCCGAACACACCCCGCCGGCTGGATGCGCCAAAGGAGCCAGCCAAGCGAAGCCCAGGGCTGCGGATTGCTCGGCGGGCCGCCCAGCAGCTGGCGGAGCTGACGGGTAAGGAGCCCGAGAGCATCATCGGGCTGAAACGCACCGACGATGGGTGGCAGGTGCAGCTCGAGGTCCTGGAGGTGAATCGCATCCCGCATACCACCGACCTGCTTGCCCTGTACCAGGTCGATGTCGATTCCGACGGTGAACTTGTCGCCTACCGCCGCGTGTCGAGGTACGTACGCGGATCGGCGAGCGAGGAAGGCGGGCGGTGACCGAACCGGGCTCTGACCTCACCGGCTCACGCTCGTACCGGTCGTCGATGGCGCAACCCCTGAGGTCCTCAGCCCCTGCGAATCTGGCGGATATCCTCGAGCGGGTCCTGGACAAGGGCATCGTCATCGCCGGGGACATCAGGGTAAATCTGCTCGACATCGAGCTGCTCACCATCAAGATTCGGCTGCTCGTGGCGTCGGTCGACAAGGCCCAGGAGATGGGCATCGACTGGTGGCGGAACGATCCGATGCTGAGTACGAGCGCACAAGGGTTGGCCGAGGAGAACCGTCGTCTCCGCGAGCGCGTCGAAGCACTCGAGCTCGAGTCCGGAAACCTGGCTGACGATGAGGAGACTGAAGAGGACACCGAGGGGGAGACCGAGGTGAGAGCAGGTGTCCCAGACCGGTAAGTATTTGTATGCCGTGATCCGTGCTCCTGCGCGGGAGTCGCTTACCACCGGCTACGGGCTGCGCGGGCAGCCTCTTGAACTGATCGAGCACCGCGGTCTGGTGGCGATCGCCAGTGGGGTGGACCTCGAGGAGTTCGGCGAGGCGGGTCTGCGCCACAATCTGGAAGACCTCTCCTGGTTGGAAGAAGTGGCCCGGGTTCACCATCAGGTGGTCCAGTTCGTGTTCACCGCTACGCCTGCTGCGCCGCTACGGTTGGCCACTATCTGCCTCGATACCGACGCGGTACGGGCCAGGCTGGACGAGCTTCATGACGAGATCGATGCCGTACTCGAGCGAATCAGCGGCAGTGCCGAGTGGGGAGTGAAGATATACCTCCGGATCCCGACTTCTGCTGCATCGTCTGTGCGGCAGCCGAGCGCACCGCCGGCCGAGCAGGCAGGACGCGCAGGAGCGGCGTACCTGCAGCGAAAACGTAGCGAGGCGAATCAGCGGAGAGTCGGCGAAGAGTTCGCAGTTGAAGCGGCCCGATCAGTGCACACTGAGCTGTCGAAAGTCGCGGTGGCGTCCAGGTTGCTACGGCTACAGGATCCCAAGCTGAGCGGCCACCCCGGAAAGCTGGTGCTGAACGCGGCATACCTCGTGCGGAGTGATCGCGAGCAGGAGTTCGTAACGAGAAGCGAGGAGGTCTTGGCCGGTCAGGATCAGTACGAAGTGGTGCGATTTGGCCCTTGGCCGCCTTACTCGTTCGCCGGTCTCGACGACGCATGAGCCTTTACCCCGCAGCTGATCAGGAGTTGGAGCCGCAGGTTTCCCTGGTGGACCTTCTCGACCGGCTGCTGGGCGCCGGCGTGGTGTTGTCCGGCGACATCGTCATCTCATTAGCCGGTGTCGATCTGGTGCAGATCAGGTTGCACGCGTTGATCGCCTCGGTGAGGGCGGACATGGAGCGATCGGCGACGGGTCGTGTCGGAACAGCCTAGGAGCCTTCCGCAACGGCTCGAGACGGATCCAGAGTCGGTCGAGCGGGACCTCTTCAAACTGGTGTTGACGATAATCGAGCTGATCCGTCAGCTTATGGAAGCCCAAGCGTTGCGCCGGCTTGACGAGGGAGACCTCACTGAAGCCCAGATCGAGGGGCTCGGGCTCGGCCTCATGCACCTGGAGGAGGCCATGGCGGACTTGAAGGGCCGGTATGGCTTGACCACTGAAGACCTCAACATCGACCTGGGTCCCCTCGGTTGGCTTTTGCCGCCGGAGTGAGCCGATCTTGCCGACGATCCGGCCGGTGGCGTTACGCAGGCTTCAGAATCGCGTACCCTGCTGGCATGACCTGGTGGCGCCCCAGGACGTCATCCGAAATGAACGCTCAGCGGATTGCTCCTGGTCCCGGCATCCTTGAGCCGGCTGAGCCGTGAGGATTCTCCGCGGACTGACAGGTGCTGTTCTGTGGATCGTCGCGGCCGTACTCGGGCTCGTTGCGATCGTGCTGTGCATTACCGTCGTTCTTCTGCCGATTGGCCTGGCCCTGCTCGGTATCACACGTCGCCTGTTTGGGATGGCGGTCCGGCTCATGCTTCCCCGAGACATGGCTCATCCGGTGCAGCACGGCCGCAAGCAGTTGAACCGCACGGCGCGAGACACCAGTAAGCAGCTCAGGCGATCGAAGCCGGGCAAGGCCGCAGCCAAGGCAGGACGGAAAGCTCAGAAGCGCCTGAAGAAGTAACAGCACACTTGCAACGGCCCCCTGACGGATCTATGGGTAGTGCGTTGTCATCCGATCGGGTATGCGACGAAGGCGAATCGAGTGCTGTCCGGTGACCAGCTATTCACGTTGATCGTCCCCTGACCGCCGAACAGTGGGTAGCGCTGGATGGGCCTCGACCAGTTCGACGCCGGGACTACGCGCACCTCGACATCAAGATCGGCAGGATGCCCACGTGTCCCCGCAGGGAAGGCGATGTAGGCGGCCGCTTGAAAGTCGGGTGAGATATGCGGGAACCAATCGACGGTGTCGCTGGTGACGAGCCGCTCAACCGGTCCGCCCGCGTCCGGGATGCGCGCGAGCTGAGCGTGGCCGGTGTCATCTGTGAAACTCTCGGTGTTGAAGTAGATCCACTTGCCGTCGGGCGACCATTCCGGTCCGTCAAGATGTCCTTCTCCGGTGTCAACGACGACCGGTGGACCAGGCGGATCCAGCAGTGCAAGCTTCCCGGGATCGGCAAGTTCGCCAATTTGGACATAGGCAAGGCGTGATCCGTCCGGAGAGACTCCGTGAAGAAAGTGCCAATAGCCATCGTCCGGCGAGACCCGATCGACAGGTCCGCCATCAAGGTGGCCTCGATAGATGTGCCCATCGATCGCAGACATATAGATGTGTTCACCGTTGGGATCGAGCACATGGTCGTTGTTGAGTTCGGGGAGGCCCTCGAAGTCGACACGGGCCAGGCCCCGCTCCCGCGAACCGACATCGAGACGCCAGAGACGACCGCGCCCGTTGACGAACAGAAAGGCGCCGTCGAGAGACCAGTTCGGCGCCTCGATGAGCATCGTGTCGGATTCGAATAGAAGCTCTGGTTGTCTGATCTCGGGCCCTCCCACCCAGATCTGTGCTCGCTGTCGGACGGTGAGCATTCGATATGGCATGTAAATCTGTACCCCTGTCTCATGCAAGAAGTAGTCGACACGAGCTGCTGTCGAAGCCAGCGCATGGCGGGCCCACGGCTCCGTGACGGTCATGCTGCCATCGGTGCATCAGCGGCCTGAGGCAGGTCTTCCCCTGTTCACAAGGGTGCTATCCGGTCAGCGTCATGTGATCTTCTTGCCTTTCTGCCCTTCCTGCTCTGGCCAAAAGGACCAGTTGGCCTTTCCGTTGCGCTGCCGCTAGCAGTGCGGCAACGCCACCGCCAGATCCAATGCAGTGCTAGCGCATCATGCGCGGTTCTTCGGCTGGACGTGGGGTCATGCTCCCGACAGAATGCGGGACGTGTCTGAACGCCTTGAAGTCGGCCGCCCGGGCGGTAGCGACAACGTTTCCCAGCACCTGCTACCGCGTGGTCTGCTGATCATTCTCGGTATCGCGGGCGCCTTGGTGGCCGCCCTGGGCGTGCGGGCGTTCTCCGACGTGTTCGCACCGGTGTTCCTGGGTCTGGTCTTGTCTATCACGGTTCAGCCCTTGCGCCGGCTACCCGCTCGGCGTGGATTGCCCGGCTGGGTGGGAACTGTGTTGAGCCTTATCGCGGTGTACGCGATCGTGGCCGCTCTGCTCTTCATCTTGGCCATCTCCGGGGTTCAGCTGGCCGGACTGCTGCAGGACTACGCACCGCAGTTCCAGGCCTTCTTGGGCAACGTCAACGAGTTGCTGGAGAACGCTGGGTTCGACACGAGCGAGGTTCAGGCCCTTATCGCTCAGGCCAGTCCGGGCAAGTTGATCGATCTCGCCACCGAACTCCTTGGTGGCGTCGCGGGCATCCTCAGCAGCGTCTCCTTCCTTGTCTTGCTGCTGTTCTTCACCGTGACCGACGCAGGGACGTTCACTTCCAATCTGGCCCGGATCTCTCCGGCCGGTCAAAGACTGGCCGCCGCCTTTGTGATCTTCGCTCATGGCAGTCGCCGCTATCTCGCCGTGGCCACTGTCTTCGGTGCGGTGGTCGCGCTGCTGGACGTCGTCGGCTTGGTGATCCTCGACATTCGCTTCGCCTGGCTGTGGGGACTGCTGGCCTTCGTTACGAACTACATTCCGAACGTCGGCTTCCTGATCGGGCTGCTTCCACCGACGATCATCGCGCTGCTCGATCACGACGTCGGGACTGCGCTTGCGGTGGTCGTCATCTACACCGTGATCAATGTGATCCTGCAGAGCGTCATCCAGCCTCGCGTTGTCGGCAATACGGTTGGCCTGTCCGGCACCCTGAGCTTCCTATCCCTGGTCGTGTGGACCTCGGTCTTGGGCGGTGTCGGCGCTCTGCTGGCGGTCCCAGCCAGTCTGTTGGTCAAGGCGCTGTTCGTGGATGTGGATCCCGAGCGCGGCTGGGTGAACCCACTTCTCTCGAGTTCTGCCGCTGAAAAATCGGTGACTGATCAGCGTGCAGCCAACAGGACCGCGGACGTCGGAACGAATGCCGGCTGAGGCGGCGCAGCGCGGATCGAGCTGCATCCTCCTCAGTGACAGCGGATGAACGGAGGCTAGTACGTTCACCGTCCGTCGGCAGTTAGGGTCGGGAACTATGCGCATCGTGGTGATTGGCGGCAGCGGTCACGTCGGCAGCTTCCTGGTTCCGCGGTTGGTCCGCACGGGACATGAGGTGGTGAACCTGACCCGCGGCGTCCGCACCCCCTACGTCGACGACGAGGCGTGGTCAGAGGTCGAGCAGATCGCGGTGGACCGATCGGCCGAGGACGCCGCCGGGACGTTCGGGAAGCGGGTCGCCGCGCTCGACGCGGACGTGGTAGTGGACATGATCTGCTTCACGCCGCACTCGGCGAGCGCCCTGGTGGAGGCACTGCGCGGATGGAGCGGGCACCTGATCCACTGTGGGACTATCTGGCGCTACGGGCCGAGCCTCAAGCAGCCCATGCGCGAGGACGACACCTCGCCGCCGTTCGGCGAGTACGGCACCCAGAAGGCCGCCATCGCCGAGCTCCTGGCCGCTGAGACCGGATCAGGTGGTCTGGCCACCACGGTGCTGCAGCCTGGCCACATCAGCGGCCCGGGCTGGCCGCCGATCGGGCCACTGGGAAATCTCGACCCGGACGTTTGGTACGCCCTCTCCGCCGGCCGCGAGATCGCCGTCCCGGGCCTTGGCGCCGAACTGATGCACCACGTCCACGCCGACGACGTGGCGCACGCCTTCCAGCTGGCGGTGGAGCACCTTGACGTGGCGGCGGGGGAGTCCTTCAATGTGGTGGCGCCGTCGGCCCTGACTGTCCGCGGTTTCCTGGCGATCGCTGCCGGCTGGTTCGGGCAGACCGCTCAAACGCGCTCGGTGAGCTGGGCTGAGTTTCGGTCAGCCATCACCCCGGAGTACGCCGACTCCAGCTGGCAGCACCTGTCGCGTAGCCAGTTCGCCTCGATCGACAAGGCGCGCACGGTGCTCAGCTACGCTCCGGCCTTCGAACCTGAGGCGGCGGTGCTGGACAGCGTCCGGTGGCTGATCGATCATGATCAGCTCAAGGTGGCCACCAGCTTGATCATTTGAGGAGATCAGTGCCCCCACCGGTCCTGGCTTGGGCAGATGTGCGGACGGCTTGCCGCGTGATCCTCGTTGGTCTTCTGAGCACAGAGCCGAGCTCCTGACCCTCCGCGGTGTCCACAGGGTGGCCTGCGACGTACCGACTGTACAAGGCCCAAGAAAGCCGAAAGCGAGTCCAGCTGATTCCGGATGTCCTTCCGAGGCGCATACGTTGCTGCGTCAGGTCTCGTATCTCGATGGCGCGCTTACGAGATTCGCAGACTGGTAAGGAAATGCTCGATCGCTCTACAGCATGCGGCGCACTGACCTGAGTCCACCCAGGAGACCCATCCTCGGCCGCCAACCGTGCGTTCGTTCGAACGCATGGAGATCACCTTCGCTCATAGGTGATCGGACGCTATGCGGCTGATCTGGATGAACAACTTCATATACGATCCATCCATCGCGACCAATCTCGTTGAGTGCAGCTAATAGCGTGGTTCCCTCCAGTACAATGCGCCTATTCTCGGTCTGTAGCACATAGGCGAAATGCAGGTGGCTCTCGGTATAAGTGTTCGCGGATAAAGGCTCATCGTGCAGCGAGTACTCTACCAATCTCGCGTATTCGTGCTGCTCCATTCACCCTTCTTTATAGTCTCTTTGCTTCACTGGTGAGCGCCTCGGCAAGTTTCGAAGATGGTTGTCAGACGCCATCGGATGAGTCCTGTCGTGCTTGAAGCCAAACGGCAGCGTCGTGCGGCAGGGAGCCGTTTGACAGCGATGCGGAGGACAGCAGCGGCACCCAGCCAGAAATGAGCGCAAGCGGCTTCCCGGAGATGTTGACCACGCAGCGAAAGTCGGGCCCGCGTTCGAAGTCGAGCACGCCATCGGCTGAGTCGCGCCAACGAAAATCCTCACCAAGCAGGCCTGGCACCTGGTGGCGGAGCCGGAGGGCGGCGCGGTGCAATAACAGTGTTGACTCGGGGTCGGCCAGCTGAGCCTCGACGCTCAACGGTGCCCAGTTCCGGGGCTGTGGCAGCCAAGGTTCGGCGCCGCTCGGAGCGCGGGAGAAGCCGTAGGGGGGTTTGGTGCCCTCCCAGGGGAGCGGCACGCGACAGCCATCCCGGCCGCGAGTCTCACCGTTGGTCCGCTTGAACACCGGGTCCTGAAGAACGTGGTCTGGGAGGTCGTCCACATTGGGCAGTCCGAGCTCCTCACCTTGGTAGATGTAGGCGCTGCCGGGAAGAGCCAGCGTAAGAAGGGCGGAGGCGCGAGACCGCTGGGTGCCAAGAGCTGGATCGGAGGTCTCGCCTTGACCGTCGGAGATGTGTGATGACGATGTGGTCTTGCGGCCGTAGCGAGTGACGAGCCGGGTTTCATCATGGCTAGAGGTGACCCAGGTGGCGGGGACGCCGATGGGCACGAACTGACCGAGCGTTGCGTCGATCACCTGCCGCAGCGCAGCCGCGTTCCAGGCCGCCTTCATGTACGGGAAGTTGAACGCGGTGTGCATTTCGTCGGGCCGCAGATAGTTGGTCAGCCGTTCGGGGCTGCTCACAATGGCCTCCGCGACGAAAGCGCGTTCGCCCAGATAGCCGTCCGCCACCTTGCGCCAGCGGCGGAAAACGTCATGCACCTCGTCGACGTCCCAATGCGGGTTTTCGACCCAGTCCAGGGTCATAAACCGTAGGTCGCCGCCGTAGTCGGCATCCGGAAGGTCCTGTTCCTTGCCTAAAGCGGGAGCCGCGTCCACGCGGATCCCATCGACGCCACGGTCGAACCAAAAGCGCAGAATGTCGTCGAATGCCTCGAGCACCTCCTGGTTACGCCAATTGAGATCGGGCTGTTCGACGGCGAATGTGTGGAGATACCACTGCCCTCGTCGGCCGTCCGGCTCGGTCACGCGCTCCCAGCCGGAGCCACCGAAGCAGCTGATCCAATTGTTCGGTGGCTCATCGCCCCGCTCGCCCTTGCCATTCCGGAATAGGTAGCGATCACGTTCTGGCGAACCCGGCCCGGCTCGACGTGCCGCCTCGAACCACGGGTGCTGGTCTGATGTGTGGTTGGGCACCAGGTCGATGATCACTCGGAGGCCAAGGTCGCGTGCCTTCAGCAACACCTCGTCCGCATCGGCAAGCGTCCCGAACATGGGATGGACATCGCAGAAATCACTGACGTCATAGCCACCGTCGGCCATCGGTGAGGGATACCACGGGGCGAGCCAGATTCCGTCTACGCCGAGGTCAGCCAGGTAAGGCAGCCGTTGTAACAGCCCCCGCAAATCACCCGAACCATCACCGTTCCCATCGGCGAAGCTTCGCGGATATACCTCATACATCACCGCATGGCGCCACCACGGTCCGGTCCGCTGGCGCCGTACCGCTGCGGACGGCGAGGCCTCTTCGGCCGCTGGTGCCTCAGTCATCCTGCCTCCACTCCAAGGACGCGAGCCCATGCTCACATGGGCATGGTAAAGGGGTTGGATCGAGCCGTCACCGAGGCGACTCGCCAGCGCGTACCAACGCCACCTGCCCCTTTGTGTTGCGTGGCCATGTGGTCAAGCAGTACGTCCCGGGCTCTAGTTCATCGGGGGGAGCTGCCTTACCGGGCACCCTCGGGTCAGCCGTATCATGAGTCGCGCCCGGCGCGCGCCCGCCGCTTGCCCTCATGCATGGCCTGCACGCGGGCGACCGGGATCGTGTGGCCCTCGGCGATCAGATCGGCGCTCAATCGTTGCCCCTCCGGCATGAGCTCGATCCATGGATCGGCATGACCGAGCTGGGCGACGGCAGTGCGGACCGTGAAGTCGGCCGGCACGACGCGGTCCAGGTCATCCCAGGCCAGCGGGAACGACACGGGGACACCCGGCCGAATCCGCGGACTATAGGCGCCGACCACCGTGGCCCCGCCTGCGCGGGTCGAGTCAAGGAAGACCTTGCCGACGCGGTCGTCCTTGACGAAGGCAGTGGTGGCGAGCGCTGGATCGATCCGCTCAGCGCGTGCGGCGACAGCCCGGGTCGCGGCCGCGGCGTCTTCATGCGACACCGGGGCCGCCAACGGCACGAAGACGTGGACGCCTTTGGCGCCGCTGGTCTTCACCGCTCCTGACAGTCCAAGCTCCGCCAAGGCTTGGCGGATCAGTTGGGCGGCCTGGATGACCACTGGGAAGGCTGCTCCCTCTGGCGGATCGAGGTCGAGCACCAGATAATCCGGACGGTCCGAGTGGTCGATCCGGAAGAGGGTGACGTGGTACTCCACCGCACGTTGGTTGGCGAACCACACCAAAGTGCGACGGTCGTTGGCCAGTGCGTAAGAAATCTCACGGCGCGAAGCCTCGGCCCAGATCGGCACTCTCTCTACCCAGCCCGGTGTGTAGGACGGGAGATTCTTCTGCATGAAAGCGGGCTGGCCCGGCCGGACGCGTACCACCGACAGTGGCCGATTGCTCAGACTAGGCACGAGCCGCTCGGACATGGCGTCGACGTAGTCGACAAGATCCCTCTTGGTAGCGCCGGCACCATCGAACAGCTCCTCGTCGAGGTGAGTGAACCTCACACCGTCTCGCTGTTCGCCGACTCCGCTCATCGATTGATTATCCCTGGTGACCGCTGGCATGCGTCATTGACGTGATATCAGCGGTGCGGACGATCGGCCATCCGCCAGGCAACGTACGAGGCACTCTGTCTTCGACCGGGGCGACCCGTAGAGGGTGCCTCAGCTGGCTGAAGGGTGCCTCACGCTTGACGAACACGAACGCTGCGCGGAAAACGACCGATCAGCCAAGCTCCAGAAAGGATCGAAGTTGTTCGGCGCCGGTGACCGTAATCGGTTCGCCACGGACAAACGCATCGGGGGTGAGCACCAGCCGTTGGTTGATGGCCACCTCTCCCTCGCGCCGGGCCATCCGTAAGCGACCATTGGGTCGGTAACCGACTTTGGTGCTCACAGCGAGCGAGGCGGGGTTGTCGAGGAAGGCCCCAGAGGTGAGTTCCACCGCGCCGAGATGATCGAAGGCGAAGGTGCAGACCGCGCGTCGCATTCGCGTGCCGATTCCCCGTCTTTGGTACGCCCTACCCAGCCAGGAGCCGGTTTCGCCGGTCCGCGTGACAGCGAAGTGCGACGTGTGGATGCCCTGGGTGCCGACAACTTCGCCGCCAATCCGCACCGCAAAGAGCAGGTCGAACTTCTCAGGTGTGAAACTGGCCCGGACGCCGGAGTAATAGCGGACCATGTTTGCCGCGAGCAGATCGGGCTCGGCTGTAGTCCACGGCGTCGCGAACGGCATCTGGTCCGGTTCATGAATGCCGCCCGACGCCAGATCCACCAGGCCGGGGATGTCCGCATCGGTGATCACGGTCATCGTCATGTCGTTTTCGATCAAAGAGACGCCGTACGGCGGCCAGATCTCTGCCAGTGTCTTCATGTACGACAGCATGCTGTCGTGGCGATGATGCAGTACGCATGGGGATCTGTGGGCCT
>DATFQP010000191.1:0-3951 GCA_035264145.1 Propionibacteriaceae bacterium | reverse complement strand
GAGACCTGAGCATCGAGGTGCCCGCCGGACGCATGCGCGAGGTACGGGCGTCCCTCTGCCGCTGCGGCCGCTCTGAGAACAAACCCTTCTGCGATGGCAGCCACGCCAGGACGGGCTGGCGCGAGGACCGGTAGCGGTCGGCCACACCGTTCTCAAAGTACAAAACAGTCCGACCTTAGGTTCCGCGCTGGCCGCTAACGGTAGAGATGTTTTCCTCCTGGGTTTGGTAGGGAGGGTATAGAGGCGTTTATGCGCACATGAAGCTTTAACGGCTGACCTTCGCGTCCTCTCCCGGTCAACGCAGGCCGTCGAATTCGACGAAGAGGTGTTCAGGGCCGCGCAGGGACGCGTTCTCGCGGTAGGGCGGCGGGTCGGTGACCATGCGCGGGCCGACGAGCCGGCGGCCGAGCGCACCTAACGCTATGTGCGCCTCTATCCGCGCCAGCGGCGCGCCGACACAGTAGTGGATCCCACCGCCGAAGCCGAAGTGCTGGTTGTCGGCGCGGTCGGGCACGAAGCGGTCGGCGTCACGGAAGCGGGCCGGGTCGCGACTGCCGGAGGCCAGGAGAAGCGCCACGGATGCGCCCTTGGGGATGGTGACACCGGCGAGGTCGACGTCGGCCAGGGTTGTGCGGGTGCGGAACTGCACCGGCGGGTCGTACCTCAGCAGCTCCTCGACCAAGGGAACGACGATCTCGGGGTCGCGGCGCAGCCACTCTAAAGCGTCAGGGTGCCTGAGCAGGGCGAGCATGCCGTTGGTAATGAGGTTGACGGTGGTCTCGTGGCCCGCGACGAGCAGCAGCGCCATGGTGCTTATGAGATCCCGCTCGTCCATCCTGCTCGCGGGATCATCGCCGGCGACCAGCCCCGAGAGCAGGTCAGCCGCGGGGCGGGCACGGCGCTCGGCCACGAGGCCGCCCAGGTACTCGATCATCTGCATGGCGGCCTGCGCGGCCCGGCGTACGTCCTCCTCGGCCATGCCTTGCGCCGGATCGAGGCTGCGGGCCAGCGCCGTCGCCCAGCCGTGGAAGTGCGGTTCGTCCTCGCGCGGCACGCCGAGCAGCTCGCAGATCACCGTCACCGGCAGCGGGTAGGCGAAGTCGTCGACGACGTCGAGTCGGCCGTGGTCGCGTTGGGCGTCGAGGAGCCCGTCGACGAGGGCTACGACCCGGTCGTGCATACTCGCGACGCGCGCGGGGGTGAACTGCCCCATCACCACGCGCCTGAGCCGGTCGTGGTCGGGCGGGTCGAGGAAGATGAAGGATGGGGTGCTGGGCTGCCCCTCGGGGGTGAGCCTCCCCGAGGCTACCAGGGCGCCAGCCCCGCGGTCGCTTTTGCGCTCGTCGGAGCTGATGCGCGGGTCGTGCAGCAGCTCGGCGATCTCGGCGTGGGTGCTGACGACATATGTGCCGTCATCCTGCAAAGAGACCGGGCTCTCGCGCAGGCCGGCGTAGAGCGGGTACGGGTCGGGTCGGTTAGCGGGGCTGAGGACCTGGGCGAAGAGTTCCCCCTGGTCCGCACTCGCCTGGGTCATGGTCGTCCTCCTTTGTTGCTCGTCTGCACACGGTACGTCGGTCCTTGGCTGCGCCGTTACAGGGGCGGTGGTCCGGGGGGCACGCGCGCGTCGGCCTCCTCGCCGACCGGAGGCTCGGGCGAATTCGGACCGGGACCGGTCGCTGCGGCGCCGGGGCTGTGGGTAGCGTAGCCAGGCGGCAGGAAGCCGACCGGCACCGGCCTTAGCTCGGTGGGCTCGTCGGCAGCATTTAGATTGGGCGGAAACGGTGCGCCCTCTTCGATCATCCTCTGGTAGGACTCCAGCCACCTGGGCGAGTTGACGGCGACCGCGGCGACGGTGCGGCCCGCCTGGCCGTACGCGGCCACGAAGCGATACTCTTCGACCGAACCCTGCGTGACGACGACCTCGTCCGCGACGGTCGGTAGCCCAACAGACTTGATGTTGACCCCGAACTGGTTGGACCAGAAGGCGGGCAGTGGTTTGTGGGCGCGGCGCTCGGACGGGACGCACACCATGTTGTGCGCGGCGGTCCGCGCCTGCTCTACCGCGTTGCCCCAGTGCTCGACCGCGATGAGCTGGCCATCGAAGAGCGGGTGGGGCCATCGCGCCACGTCCCCGGCGACGAAGATGTCGTCGGTGACCATCGCGTCCGCGTCAAATACGCGGCAGGCCGCATCGCAGACCACCCCGCGGCCGTCGGCTGCCAGGCCCGCACCATCGAGCCACTCGACGTTGCGGACCGCGCCGAGCGCAACCGCCGCCACGTCGACCTCGAGCACGTCGCCGTCGGAGAGCCGGGCGCGGCGAAGCCGTCCGTCTTCATCCCCCTCCAGCGCCATGACCGTGGTGTTGCAACGGAGGTCCACGCCGTGCTGACGCTGTAATCGGAAGGTGACCGTGCCGGCAGAAGCCCCGAGTGCGCCAGAGAGCGGCGCCGGGCCGCGCTCGGCGAGCGTAACCGCCAAGCCGAGCTCGCGGCAGACGGAGGCTATCTCAGAGCCGGTGAATCCGCCGCCGATCACGAGGACGCGCCGGGGACCCGCGGCGAGTCGGGCGTGTAGCTGCTTGGCGTCATCGAGGCCACGTAGGACGAACACCCCGTCGAGCGCCCCCTCTTGCTCGTTCGGCCACGGCCTGGCGCGGGTGCCGGTGGTGATCAGCAGCTTGTCGAAGCCGACCTGCCGGCCATCGGCGAGCTGCACGCGGTGCCCGGCGGTGTCCAGCCCGGTTGCCGCGACCCCGAGCAGCCATTCCGCCTCCACGTTGCGCATCCGTGGCAGGGTCGCGTGCTCTGCCGGCATCCGTCCGGCCAAGACCCTCTTGGAAAGGGGCGGCCTGTCGTACGGCTCGTAAGGTTCGTCCCCAATCAGGGTGAGGCTCCCGGCAAATCCCTCCGCGCGCAGCGCCTCGGCGGCGTGCAGCCCAGCCAAAGAAGCGCCAACGATCACCGCCCGACCCCTGTGCGCGAAGCTGGCCACCGTGGTGCCGTTGCCGTCGGTCATCTCACCCCTCCATCTGTTCTTTAGCCCGGCCGATGCTGATAGCCTGCACGGGGCAGGCAGCCGCCGCCCGCTCCACCTGCCCGCGCAGCGAATCGTCGGGGGCGTACTCGTACTCGAGAATTTCTTCGCTGCGCAGCTCGAACACGGTCGGCGCGGCGAAGACGCACTGGCCGTAGGTCTGGCACCGGTTCAAGTCGACTATTATCCTCATACACTCGCTCCTTTCTCGCAAGGATCCAGAGCGGCTTTCGACCTAGAAGGCCGCTACCGTTGATCGCCATCCGCGACCTCTCCATAACGGTAGTGCAGGGAATTGAGGATGTTTCTGTGGGCGAGGGTCAACGCCACGTATCCGCCAGCGCTACCGCCAAGCGCCCCAGCGACAGCGCCATGGGAGTAGCGCTGTTGTTGGGTGAGCTTCTCGCTATAAGGTACCTCTTTTACGCACCAACCCTCGCTTATCTTGCTCACCTCCGCCCCCATAAGCCCCATGAGCCCCTGCTTAGCGAAACTTTCGCGCACCCGCTCGAACGGACGCGCCTGCACGCTCGCCGTCTTGTTTTCCTCGCTCCTCCGATGCTGCAAGGCAGCCAGCGTACCAGGTACAGCAGCACAGTGCCCCGCAGGGCCTCGATTCATCGAGTCGCCAAGAAAGACTGTGTTAGCGGAGACTCTGTCTCCTCCTCGTATGATTTGATCTATATTTCGTAGTAACTCTTCCGTTATTCAAAGCATCAGTATAGAGTCAAGGTGTGAGAGCGACCCGCCTGGGGAAGCGGGAGTAAGGAGGAAGCAGTTATGCCTAACTACGTCGTCTTGATGAACAGATGAAAGATCTGGCTGAGAATAATTTTACGAATGAGGTGCTCGCCACCTTCGAGGATGCAGAATCTGAGCGCTTTAAGGAGATTATACAAAGCCTCATCCGTCACC
>DATFQP010000190.1:0-7691 GCA_035264145.1 Propionibacteriaceae bacterium | reverse complement strand
GCCCGGGCATTCGTGGTACCGCCCGCGACCATGGCTCAACGCCTCGTCCGGGCCAAGAGAAAGATTCGACAGGCACGCATTCCGTACCGCGTGCCCGCCGCCACCGAGCTACCTGATCGGTTGCCCGGTGTGCTGCGGGTGTCTATCTCATCTTCACGGAGGGGTATGCGGCCAGCGGCGGGACCACCCTCATCCGGCCGGACCTCGAGGACGAGGCAATCCGGCTGGCCCGTATTCTGCGCCGGTTGCTTGCTACCGACCGCGAGGTTGCTGGTTTGCTTGCGCTCCTGCTGCTGATCGACGCACGACGCGACGCTCGAGTCGATCCGGCTGGCAATCTGGTCCTGCTCGCTGACCAGAATCGCTCCCGGTGGAACCGTGACCTGATCGAGGAGGGCCGCAGACACCTCATTTTTGCCCTAGGCGGGAGCAGACCAGGACCGTACGCCCTCCAGGGAGCAATTGCTGCGCTGCACGACGATGCCGCCAGTGTTGACACGACTGACTGGCCCCAAATCGTCGCGCTGTACAGCGTTATCCAGTCGGTGGCGCCTTCCCCGATGGTGGATCTCAATCGCGCAGTGGCGGTGTCAATGGTGCATGGTCCAGCCGCCGGGTTGGATCTGGTCGACAGGCTGGCAGCCGAAGGCCGCCTGGACGGCTACTACATGCTGCACGCCACGCGCGCCGATCTGTTGCGCAAACTCCACCGCGACGGCGAAGCGGCGGACGCCTATCGCTCGGCCCTCCAGCTGGTCGGCAATGAACCCGAGAGAATCTTTCTTTCTCGGCGCCTGTCCGAAATCAGCACCGAACCGACGGCATCTCAAGGAGAGCCAACTGCCTCCTGTTAACGGTGCCGATGATTGAGCTTTGACGCCTCGTAGAGACTTCCGCCGCAAGTGGCTACGCTTGATCGGCGGCGGGACGGCACGACCTTGGTGGTCCGCCGAAACCACGAAAGGCCTCATGAGTATCGATCTCGGGATTCCAACCCTGCCACCCCCCACGCTTGCTGCACGCCGGCAGACGCGGCAGATCCGGGTCGGCAAGGTGCTCGTGGGTGGTGACGCCCCCATCAGTGTGCAGTCGATGACCACGACGCTGACCGCTGACATCAACGCGACGCTGCAGCAGATCGCCGAATTGACCGCGACCGGCTGCGACATCGTCCGGGTTGCGGTACCCAGTCAGGACGATGCCGACGCACTCGCCGCCATCGCCAAGAAATCCCAGATTCCTGTGATCGCGGACATCCACTTCCAGCCGAAATACGTCTTCGCAGCCATCGACGCCGGCTGCGCGGCGGTCCGGGTCAATCCTGGCAACATCAAGGCGTTCGACGACAAGGTCGGCGAGATCGCCAGGGCCGCAACTGATGCGGGTTGCTCCATCCGGATTGGCGTCAACGCCGGCTCGCTGGACAAGCGACTGCTCGCAAAGTACGGCAAGGCGACTCCTGAGGCGCTGGTCGAGTCGGCGCTGTGGGAGGCGAGTCTGTTCGAGGAGCACGGTTTCCGAGACTTCAAGATTTCGGTCAAGCACAACGATCCGGTGATCATGGTGCGGGCGTATGAGCTGCTGTCCGAGGCATGTGACTATCCGTTGCACCTCGGCGTGACAGAGGCCGGTCCGGCCTTCCAGGGCACGATCAAGTCTGCGGTCGCCTTCGGCGCACTCCTCTCGCGCGGTATCGGCGACACCATCCGCGTCTCGCTATCGGCGCCGCCGGTCGAGGAAGTCAAGGTGGGCATCAAGATCTTGGAGTCCCTCAACCTACGGCCGCGGCATCTGGAGATCGTCTCCTGCCCGTCGTGCGGGCGGGCCCAGGTCGATGTGTACAAGCTGGCGGAGGAGGTTACGGCCGGGCTGGAAGGCCTCGAGGTGCCGCTGCGCGTCGCGGTGATGGGTTGCGTCGTGAACGGTCCGGGTGAAGCTCGGGAGGCCGATCTGGGCGTCGCCTCCGGCAACGGGAAAGGTCAGATCTTCGTCGGCGGCGAGGTGATCAAGACGGTGCGCGAGAGCGACATCGTCGAGACCCTGATCGAGGAGGCCATGAGGTTGGCGGACAATCTGCCGGCAGCCGAAGGCGTTCCGCAGGTCAGCGTGGTGTGATCATGGGGCAGGCCGCCGCCTTTCCCGGCAGCTCGTCGGTAGGGCTGCGCCGTAGGCCTGGCCGCGTCCGGGTGCTTGCTCGAAACGATCTTCCCGCCGCGATCCGGGTGCTCTCGATCAACCCGGTCGAAAATGTCATGGTGGCCGCGCGGGTACGGGCCGCGGGCGTTGATCAGTCGAGTCTTGGGTGCCCGATCTGGGGTTTCGAGAGAGACGGTGCACTGAGGGCGCTGTGTCACGTGGGATCCAACATGGTGCCCGTCAATGCCGATGCAGAGGCGGTCGCGGCATGGGTCGAGTTCGCCGGCGCCAAGCGGCCCAGCGCCTCTATCATCGGCCCCTCGACCGTGGTGCTCGGGATGTGGCGGCAGTTGTCGGATCGATGGGGTGCGTCGTGGCGAGAGGTCCGCAACGTGCGGCCCCACCAGCCGGTGCTGGCCATCAGCAAGGATCCGCAGGTAACTCCGAATCCGCAGGTGCGCCGGGTCACGCTGGAGCATTGGGACTCCTATTACGAGGCCGCGGTACGGATGTACACAGAGGAGGTCGGTGTATCGCCCGTCCAGGGCAATCCGGCCGGTTACCGGTTCTATGTGCGGCAACTGATCACCTCGGGACGGGCGTTCGGGCTCTTCGACGGCGACCGGGTGCTCTTCAAAGCCGACCTGGGGTCGGTCTCCGGCTCGGTTTGTCAGGTACAGGGCGTCTGGCTCGAGCCCGAGCTGCGGGGACGCGGGCTGTCGGCCGCCGCCATGGCCGCTGTCGTGCAGCTCGCCCGCAAGCTGGTGCCCACTGTGTCGCTCTATGTCAATGACTACAACCTGCCGGCCCGAGCGATGTACGACCGTGTCGGTTTCGCGAAGGTCGGCGAATTCGCCACTGTTCACTACTGACAAGCTGGTTTGTCGCGCTCCGAGCAGGGAAGCTGCCGATGTAGATCCCCCGCTGAGTCGCCATCACGCGCATGTTGCGCAGATAGGGTTTCGGACGTGATCACCCGAATGTCGGAGTTGTTCGTCCGGACCTTACGGGAGGACCCGGTTGACGCCGAGGTGCCGAGCCATCGATGGCTGGTCCGCGCTGGCTACATCCGGCGGGCCGCGCCGGGCATCTACTCCTGGTTGCCCCTCGGCTTCCGCGTGCTCCGCAAGGTCGAGGAGATCGTGCGGCAGGAAATGGATGCGATCGGCGCGCAGGAGGTGCACTTTCCAGCGCTGCTGCCCCGCGAACCGTACGAGGCGACCGGCCGGTGGAGGGAGTACGGCGATGCGGTCTTTCGCGTGAAGGATCGCAAGGGTGCCGACTATCTCCTCGGTCCCACGCACGAGGAGATGTTCACGCTGTTGGTGAAGGATCTCTACTCCTCCTACAAGGACTTGCCGCTCTCCCTCTACCAGATCCAGACCAAGTACCGTGACGAGGCGCGGCCGCGGGCAGGCCTGCTTCGCGGCCGTGAGTTCGTGATGAAGGACTCCTACTCCTTCGACGTCGACGACGAGGGCCTCCAGAAGTCCTACGACCTGCATCGCGACGCGTACGTCAAGATCTTCAACCGGCTGGGTTTCGAGTACGTCATCGTGCACGCCATGTCCGGGGCGATGGGCGGCTCGGCCAGCGAGGAATTTCTGGCGGTCGCTGAGAACGGGGAGGACACCTTTGTCCGCTCCCCGGGTGGTTACGCGGCGAATGTGGAAGCGGTCCGGGTAGCGGCGCCGCCGCCGATCTCGTACGACGATGCACCGGCGGCCCACGTAGAGGACACACCGGATACGCCGACGATTGGCACCCTGGTGGCTCTGGCGAATGCCCGATATCCACGCCCAGACCGTCCATGGGCGGCGGGCGACACGTTGAAGAATGTTGTCTTCATGGTCGAGGAAGTGGACGGCTCTCGGCATCCACTCGCGGTGGGTGTGCCCGGCGACCGGGAAGTGGACCTGAAGCGGCTGGCCGCGCAGCTGGAACCGGCTGAGGCTGAGCCGTTCAGCGACCCGGACTTCAAGGCGCATCCGGAGCTGGTGAAGGGCTACCTCGGTCCGCAGATCCTAGGCCTGACTGGTCCAACCAAGATCAAATACCTGGTCGATCCGCGGGTCGTCAGCGGTACTCGGTGGCTGACCGGCGCCAACGAACCCGGTCAGCACGTCTTCGACCTCGTGTGCGGGCGTGATTTCACTCCGGACGGTACGATCGAGGCCGCAGAGGTTCGGGATGGCGATCCGGCACCGGACGGCAGCGGTCCGCTTCGGTTGGCGCGAGGCATCGAGATGGGCCATATCTTTCAACTGGGCAAGAAATACGCGGAAGCCCTCGGTCTCAAGGTTCTTGATCAACACGGCAAGCTCGTGACAGTCACCATGGGCTCCTACGGGGTTGGTGTATCCCGTGCCGTAGCTGCCGTGGCCGAAGGAACGGCCGACGAGAAGGGGTTGTGCTGGCCTCGCGAGCTGGCACCGTACGACGTGCAGCTGCTGGCCACCGGCAAGGACGAGGTGGTGTTGGCCGCGGCTGTTGATCTTGCCGTGCAACTCGACGACGCCGGGGTAGGGGTCCTGCTGGACGACCGGAAGGCGAGCCCCGGCGTGAAGTTCGCCGACGCGGAGCTGATGGGCATGCCCACGATCGTCGTCGTGGGTCGCGGTCTCGCCGACGGCATGATCGAGCTTCGTGATCGACGCTCGGGTGAGCATTCCGATATCGCGCTGAGCGATGCGTTGGGAGAGATTGTGGCGGTTGTGCACGGCCGCCCCGCGCTGGCCTGACCAGTGCCGGGACCCGATTTCGAGCCGGTCACCCTGATTCTGCTGATCGTGGCGGCGTTCGGCGCCGGCTGGGTGGACGCCGTGGTGGGCGGCGGCGGCTTGATCCAGCTTCCAGCGTTGCTGATCGCACTGCCCCCGACCACTTCGCCGGCCACCATCCTAGGCACAAACAAGATCTCGTCGGTCTGGGGCACCGCAACGAGCTCGATCACCTACGCGGTCAAGATCAAACCGGATCGGAAGACGGTGCTGCCGCTCGTTATCGGCTCTGCGGTCGGATCGGCCCTGGGCGCCCAGGCCGCAAAGCTGTTGCCACGGGAGTACTTCACACCTATCGTCCTGCTCGCCTTGGTGGCGGTGGGTGTCTATACCTGGCGCCGGCCACAGCTCGGTCTGACGTCGGTGCGCAAGCACGACGGACGAGCGCACTACGGTCTGACGACGCTGATCGGCCTCACTGTCGGGGCCTACGACGGCTTTCTGGGCCCAGGCACAGGGTCCTTCTTCGTGATCTTGTTGGTGGGCGTGCTGGGTTACGGATTCCTCGAGGCCAGTGCCAAGGCCAAGATCGCGAATCTCACGACGAATGTGGTGGCGATCATCGTCTTCAGCCTGAACGGATCGATTCTGTGGGCGCTAGGCCTCACCATGGGCCTCGCGAATCTGGTCGGTGGTTTGATCGGGGCGCGAACGGCGCTGCGGCACGGCAACGCCTTCGTCCGCCGCGTGTTCCTGGTCGTGCTCACCGGGTTGATCATCAAGGTGGCCTACGACATGGTCCGCCAGCTACTTGGACCCGGTAGCAGCTAGGGCCATCCCGGCCAGGCGCTGAGCGGGCCGCCCCAGGAGCGAGCAATCCTGGCTGTGGCGGCGAGAGTGTCGAATGCCAGCTGCCTATCCTTGCCGGTCGCGGCGGTCACGAAGAGCCCGCAGAAGGGCAGCAGCGCTGACTGCATGCGCGCGATGAGCTTTTCTGCGCTGGCAGCGTCGTGGACCCGCAGCGAGGGAACGTATGCCGGCTGGGGAATTGGAACCGTGATCGAACGCTTGGTCAAGATCGAGATCAACCGTTCTCGCAAGACTCGGACCCGGAGAAGCTCCGTGACGGCGCGGGCATGACGCTTACCCAGTACCGGCAGCTTGCCGATGGCTAGCTGATAGCCGTAGACGAGCGCGTGCAACTGGGCCACGAGTTCCGCGACGGCTTGATCAACAGAAAGTGCTGGCAGCTGGCCCCGCTTCGACGACCCGATCGGTACGTCCCCATCGTGGCCAAGTGCCGCTGCGTACCTGCTCGCGGCCACTGACATCGATGCCCACAGCAGCGCAGCAGAGCCGGATGAGTCGAGTGCGGCCTTGGCGTGGCTGCGAGCCGCGGCACGCTCACGCCGAACCAGCACGGCAAGTGCCTGGTCCCCCGGAACCGTTGCCGGTCCGGCTGCCGACGTGGACCCGTTCGTGGCGTCGGCACCCTGGAGGGCGTTCGCGTGATCAAGATGGCCGGCTTGGACAGCGGCCAGCAACCTGCGCTGGTCCTTCGAGAGCTGGGCTTGCTGCTTGCCGGTGTTGGTAGTTCCGGCCAGATCGGCCAACGCCAGTTCGAGTGCCGCTCCGCGAGCGATCTGCGCGCTCGGCGCGGCGGTGGGCGTCGGTAATGGGGTCGATGCCGAGTTGGTGGACGAGCCGCCATTGCCCGAGCCGTCGATGCCGGGTTCGTTGACGGCTGGGTCCCTGGTGCCGCATCCGGCCAAGGCGACGGGCAGACTGGCAAGGAAGATGAGCGCCTCACGCCGGCCGAGCAGCAGCGATGCCGGGGCGCCGCTCGAAGCCATTCGCTGACGGTACCCCAGAGCCCACGAGTATGCTGCGACACACGGCGCCATCCGGTCCGGCCGAGCCGTACTCGGGGTAGTCGCGCACAACTGCCTGACCCAACCGGATCGAAGGACGCACATGAGAGAGAGCCAGATTGCTGATCTGCTGCGTTCTGTGCTCGCGGAGTTCGATCTTGAATTGGAGGCGGTGGAGGTCATCCCCGCCGGGAAGCGCCGGTTGTTGCGGATCGTCGTCGACGGTGACGGGCCCAATGGCGCCGGACCGCTGCTGGACGACATCGCCGAGGCGAGCAAAGCGCTGTCGGCGGAGCTGGATCGTGCTGATGTTGGAGGACGCAGCCCCTACACCCTGGAAGTGTCCTCCCGCGGAGTGGCGCGTCCGCTCCTTCAGTCTCGCCACTGGCGTCGCAACCTCGGCCGCCTGGTCGAGGTGACACTTGACGGGGGAGAGGTGTTCACCGGCCGGATTGCTTCCACAACGCCTGATGCTGCGGTGCTGGATGTGGAGCATTCCCAGCGGACCGTGCGGTTGGCAGATGTCCGAACGGCCTTTGTGCAGGTCGAACTCAACCGGCCGGTGGAGAAGGAGCATTGAGCATGGACATCGACATCTCCGTACTGAGGCTGATGGAGCGTGAGAAGGATGTTCCGTTCGAGGTCCTGGCCAAGGCGATTGAAGAAGCGCTGCTGACGGCGTACGAGAGGACCGAGGGTGCCGTGCCCGGTGCTCGGGTGCAGCTGCACCGCAAGACTGGGCACGTGACCGTCATGGTTCCGGAGACAGACGAGGACGGCCAGCAAGTCGGCGAGCATGACGCCACGCCCGAAGGCTTCGGTCGGGTGGCCGCCTCCACGGCGCGGCAAGTGATCATGCAGCGGCTGCGGGACGTGGAGGACGAACAGAAGTACGGGCATTTCTCGGGTGTCGAGGGTGACGTCATCTCCGGCGTCGTTCAACAAGGCAGCGACTCCCGCACCG
>DATFQP010000189.1:0-4582 GCA_035264145.1 Propionibacteriaceae bacterium | reverse complement strand
TACGCGAGCGAGCTTGTTGATGACCTCGACCATGTGCACCGGGATGCGGATGGTCCGGGCCTGGTCTGCCATGGCCCGGGTGATCGCCTGCCTGATCCACCAGGTGGCATAGGTGGAGAACTTGTAGCCCTTGGTGTAGTCAAACTTCTCCACCGCCCGGATCAGTCCGAGGTTGCCTTCCTGGATCAGGTCCAGAAAGAGCATGCCGCGGCCCGTGTACCGCTTGGCCAGCGAGACCACCAACCGCAGGTTGGCCTCGAGCAGATGGTTCTTCGCCCGACGGCCGTCCTCGGCAATCCAGTCGAAGTCGTCGAGCTGAACAGGCTTGATCTTGGCGTGGTCCTCGTTCAGCTTCTCGTCTGCGAACAGGCCGGCCTCGATTCGCTTGGCCAGCTCCACCTCCTGTTCAGCGTTCAGCAGCGCAACCTTGCCGATCTGCTTGAGGTAGTCCTTGACCGGATCTGCGGTCGCGCCGGCCGCCATGACCTGCTGTTCGGGCTCGTCAGCGTCGTCGGCTTCGGACAGCGTAAAGCCCTCGTCTTCGACGAGCTCGCCCTCGAGCTTGGCTTCCTCGGTCGGCTCAAAAGTCGACTCATCGACATCGTCGAGTGAGCGCTTCTTACCGACCGTGACGACCACCTCCTCGCTCTCGAGATCGACGAGGACGTCGGCCGTGAGCTCTACATCGCTGACGAGTTCCTCGACTGAGATCTCCGCATCGTCAAGATCTTCGGCGACGACGTCCGGTTCACCTTTGTCGGTCACGATGCTGAGGTCGTTGACGGCCGGCTCCGGCACCCCATTGTTCTCGGCGCGCTCGCTCCCTGGCTTCGCCGCCGGTTCCTCGACAGCTCGTACCGCCGCCTTCTTTGCTTTCTTGACAGGCGACTTTTTCACAGGCGACGGCGACTCGTCGGCCTTCGTGACGGCCGCCTTGTCGCCTGACGGCTTCTTGACAGAGGCCTTACTGGCTTGGGATTTGGCGATGTTGGCTGTGGTTTGACGTGTCGGGACCGGAGCCGCTGCGACGGCAGGGACAGATGATTGTGCTCTGGAGGGGGGCGTCACAAAGAACCTCTCGAACTAGCGAGTGCCGGCTGACCAGGTGAAACTAGGGCAAGCAACGCCCATCGGAAGTCAATAGGCGCTCCGACCGGTATTCTGACACGAACCTCCAAATTTCCCGTGATCTGTTCAGACAGGCCCAACGCATGTCGTCCAGCGACAACCGAGATGCGGGTCAACCACAGCAGCGAACCGAGCAGGCTGCCGACTGATCAGGCGTTCGGATCGGCCTTCACGGCAAGCACCGGACACGACGCGTCAAGCAGAACCCGCTGTGCATTGCTTCCTAACAACAGCTTCCCTACGGGCGATCGGCGTCGCAGGCCGATGATGATGAAGTCTGCCCCTTCCGTCTCGGCGGCATTGATGAGCTCCTCGGCCGGTTCCAGCACCCCGTCTGGCTCCCGGATCCTGTGCGGAATGCCAGTGGCAGCGAGCTCAGCGCGGAGAGCCGCAATCTCTGCCTCCGGGGAGGCGTGCACGACGACCAGCTTCGAGTTCCGGATGCGGGCCTCGTGAAGGGCTTGGGATAGCGCGGCGCGTCCTTCGGCCGCCGACGAGTAGCCGACCACGATCACGGACGTCACCTGCGGGGCACCACCGTCATCGGACACTCCGGCCGCGGCCGACGCCTGCGACATCACCGCACCTCCCAGGTGTGGACCGGTTCATTGCTGTGCATTTCATCCACGTACGCCGCCAACATGGTCCGCAGAGCATCGGCTCGCGAAGAACCGTCGCGTTCCCTGTTGACTACTGCGGCAGTTTGCCACGTGGCGCCGTTGACTGCACCTACGCAGCGGCGCTCGATGACATCCAGCAGGCGGCCGATCTCGGCTTCGTCCACTTCCCACAGCCGGAGGCCGTCGGCGGCCAGCGGCAGCAGCTTGCGGACGACAAGCTCGACGACGCTGACCTGACCTATCTGCGGCCAGTAGACCTCGGCCGCGATCCCGCGTCGTACTCCGGCGGCGAAGTTCTCGCTCGCCGCGGAAAACGACATTTGGGTCCACACAGGTCGCTCCTGATTCGCCAGAGCGCGGACGAGACCGGCGAAGAACGCAGCATTGGCCATGGTGTCAACGACGGTCGGACCGGCCGGGAGGACCCTGTTCTCCACTCGAAGGTGCGGAACGCCGGACTGGATGTCATAAACCGGCCGATTCCAGCGGTAGACGGTGCCGTTGTGCAACCTCAACTCGTCCAGCCTCGGCACTCCTCCCTCATCCAGTACCGCCAGCGCATCTTCGTCGCTGCTGATCGGAAGCAACGCCGGGAAATACCGCGAATTCTCCTCGAACAGATCGAAGATCGAGGTGATCCAGCGCTCCCCGAACCACACCCTCGGCCGCACACCTTGAGCCTTCAGCTCCTCAGGACGGGTGTCGGCGCTCTGCTCGAACAAGGGGATGCGAGACTCGGCCAGGAGCGCCTTGCCGAACAGGAACGGCGAGTTCGCGCCAACGGCGACCTGTACGCCGGCTATCGCCTGGGCCGCGTTCCAGTATCCGGCGAATTCGTCGGGGCTGACCTGGAGGTGCACCTGGGTCGACGTACAGGCAGCCTCAGGCATGATGGTGTCGGAGTACATCTGCAGCCGCTCGACTCCGTCGATCACGATCTCCAAGTCCTCGCCGCGGGCCGCCACGATCTGTTGGTCCAGGAGCGAGTAGCGCGGGTTCTGACTGACGCTGTCCAGCGTCACGTGGTCGGCGCGCAACGTCGGCAGGATGCCGATCATGACAAGCTTGCTGCCGGCTTCCTCCGCACGTGTATCGGCATCGTTCAACGACTTGCGGACCGACTCCTCGAAGGAGGTGAAGCCGCCCCCGGACAGCGGCCGGGGCGCCACGTTGATCTCGATGTTGAACCTGCCCAGCTCGGTCTGGAACGACGGATCGGCGATCGCCACCAGCACTTCAGCGTTGCGCATCGCCGGCTGAAAGGCGTCGTCGATCAGGTTGAGCTCGATCTCGAGTCCCGCCATCGGATGTTCGAAGTCGAACCGGGACTCGCTCAGCATCCGCGCGAAGGCGTCCAGGCAACGTCGGATCTTCTCCCGGTGCAACTTCCTTGCCTCCGGGGTGAAAGTCGTTTGATCGACCTCGGCTCCCATGAGCCACATTGTCTCGCTTGCCCGATCACGCTTTCTAGACCCCGCGTTGCGCAAGCACGTGCAGACCAGGAACAAACCGCTCAAACGGGACGTGTCCGAAGCGGTTCTCCTCGCATGCTCCCGGACGGCCGCCCCAATCCAGCGACGCCCCTGAGAATGGGGACTACGCTGACGGCCGTGTCCGCCGATACGTCCACCAGACTCGAACCGCCCTTAGCCGACCGCCGAACCCACCGTCGGGTTCATCACGGGGATGTGTTCGACGACCCGTACGAGTGGTTGCGGAACAAAGAGGATCCGGATGTCGTCGGCTACCTCCAGGCGGAGAATGCCTACACGCAGGCGCAGACGGCGGACTTGAATGACCTGTCGGACGCGATTTTCGCCGAAATCAAGAACCGGACGAAAGAGACAGATCTCGGCGTGCCGACCTACACCTCGCATCCGGGTGGAGCCGCCTACTGGTATTACGACCGGACCGTCGAGGGGTCGGAGTACGCGATCTACTGCCGGGTCGTCGCGGCGGACCCCAGCGCTCCGCCGGACACCGAGGGCGACATCCCGGGTGAAGAAGTGCTGTTGGACGGCAATCTCGAGGCCGGCACGTCCGCATTCTTCTCGATCGGCGCTTTGAGCGTCTCACTCGACGGCCGGCTACTGGCCTACTCCACCGACCGCACCGGTGACGAGCGCTTCGTGTTGCGAATCAAGGATCTTCAGACCGGGGAGTTGCTGGCCGACGAAATCCACGACGTCGGCTACGGGGCCACCTGGGCGCAGAACAGTCACTTGTTCTATACCCGGGTGGACGAAGCGTGGCGGCCATACGCGGTCCTGCGACACCGACTCGGCACCGACCCCGCAGATGATCCCGAAGTGCTCTTCGAAGCCGACGAGAGGTTCTGGGTTGGGGTCGACGCCAGCCGAGACGATCGCTGGATCATTCTGGGCGCCGCCAGCAAGCTGACCTCGGAGTATCGGCTGCTCAGCACCGATGAGCCGGAGGGCGAGCCA
The DNA here is from genome assembly GCA_035264145.1 of Propionibacteriaceae bacterium. GTDB lineage: Bacteria > Actinomycetota > Actinomycetes > Propionibacteriales > Propionibacteriaceae > Microlunatus. Next base: position 387 of record DATFQP010000189.1, on the reverse strand, counting down.
CGGATCGTGGCACCGCGCCGGCAAGGTGTCGAGTATGACGTCGAACCAGCCGGTGACCGGCTGCTGATTGTGCACAATGACGGTGCGAAGGACTTCGAACTGGCGGAGGCGCCCCTGGACGCCACTGATTCGGACCAGTGGACCACGATTCTGCCTCACGCACCCGGTGTGCGCGTTCTATCGGTAAGCGCCTACGCCAGTCACGGCGTGCTGTCATTGCGCCGCAACGGGTCGACCGTGTTGCACGTCATGCCCCGGGACGATCACGGCAACTTCTTGCCAGGGTCCGACGTGCACTTCGACGAACCGCTCTACACGGTGGATTCCCCAGGCGGAACTGAGTATGTGACCCCGACCATTCGGATCAATTACGGCTCCTTCGTGACT
>DATFQP010000188.1:0-2948 GCA_035264145.1 Propionibacteriaceae bacterium | reverse complement strand
CAACCGCCTCGACCAGCAGCAGGTGGGAGGCCTGCGGGTCGTGCCAGCCGGTGATCAGCCCGTTCACCATCCGGGGCGGCTCGGCCGGCGTCACGACCCGTTCGGTCCAACCAGATCGACCTTCCAGCCGGCCGTCATCGGTGACAGCGGACTCCAGAGCACGGGTGACTGTGGTACCGACCGCCACTACCCGGCCGCCTCCGACGCGGATCGCCTGCACCAGGCGCGCCGTGCTCGCCGGCACCTCGAACCACTCAGGCTGCGGAGCCTCGCCCGCCTCTTGGGACGAGACGCCGGTGTGCAGGGTCACTGGCAGCACCGCGATGCCCCGGGCGACGAGTGCGGTGATCAGTGGGTGAGTGAACGGGCGGCCTGCCGAGGGCATCTCGGCACTGCCGGGCACGGTGCCGAAGACCGTCTGGTAGTCGCTGAGCGGGTAGCGCCGGTCAAGGTAGCCGTACGCGATCGGCCGGCCGTGTCGGCGTAGGTGTGCGCGGAGATCCCCGTCGACCCTCGCCCGCCATAAGCGGTTGCCGCGGCCCGTCGGGGACGAGCATGCAGCCGGGTACGGCTCAACCAAAGTCAGGGTCAGACGCCGGTCGATGAACTCCTCGCCGGGCTCGGCGTCGAGCACGGCACGCTCTGCATCGGGCGAGGTGCGTACCTCGATCACCCAGTCATTGGGGGCAACCGGCCGATGATCCTCGGTCGTCGGTGCAGCTTGCCTCAGCTGGCTCGCCGCGTGCAATACCACGCGGCCGTGCTGGCGGGAATGTCCGTCCCACGCGCCGGCGACAGTTGCCGAGCGGTTGATCACGACGGCGTCGCCCGGTTTCAGGTGATCAGCCACGGTATGGAACCGGGTGTGGGTGATCCCGTCAGGGCTGGCGACCAGCAACCGGATCTCGTCTCGGCGAAGCCCGCGGTGCTCGGGCGGCGCCGGCGCGAACGCCTTGGGCGAGGCGGCGAAGATGGTCCTGGGGTGCTCGGTAACAAGGGTCACGTCAGGAGTCCGCGGTGACCGGCTGAAGGTCGTCGGCCTCGAGGTCCGCCGCACGGTAGCGGCCGGAGGGAGGCCGATCCCGGAGCAGGGTCAGCAGCTTCGGCACCACCGTCTCGGGTAGCGGCCGGTCGGAGATGTCCTCGCCCGGGAAGGCGTCGGCCTGCATCTGGGTTCGCATGTCACCGGGGTCGACCGCGTAGCCGAGGAGCCCCTCCTCCGCGGCAAGGGTCATCGTCAGGTGGTCGGCCGCCGCCTTGCTCGCGCCGTAGACCCCCCAGCTCTCGTAGTGCTCGACGGCTGCGTCCGAGGAGACGGTGATCAAAACACCGGAGGACGCCAGCAGCTTCGACAGCAACAGCTGGGTGAGCGCCAGGGGCGCACCCACATTGACGCGCCAGACCTCCGCGAGCTCAGCTGCCGGAAGCTCGCGCAGTGGCCGAAGTGGCAGCGGCCCCAGCGTGCTCGCGTTGTGGACCAACAGGTCCAGGCGGCCCAGGCGCTCGACCTCCTCAGCCAGCCGAGCCCGGTGCGCGGCATCGGTGATGTCACCCGCGACCGCAACCAACCGCTCGCTGGGCAGCCGCGCCAGGCGGTCGGCGGACCGACCGTCGGTAACGACGGTCCAACCGCTCTCGGCGAGGGCCACCGACAAGGCGCGGCCGAGCCCAGCTGAGCCTCCGGTGATCAAGGCGACCGACACCTTCTTCTCCTTCGTGATCCTGGCCTGCCGATCTTGCTTCGGTGGCCGATGCCTGCCAGTATTCAAGTTAAAGTCAACTTGAAGTCAAGGCCGCCAGGATGGATAGCCGGGATGTTCTCAGTGTGAGCGAGGTCGCCCACCGCAGCGGTTTCGCGGCCTCGGCCTTGCGCTACTACGAAAGCCAAGGCCTGATCCAAGCGACCCGCAGCGGTGGCGGGCAGCGCCGGTACGAGCGCGGGGTGCTGCGCCGTCTCGCCTTCATCCGCGCCGCCGGCAATGTCGGGCTCACGCTCGACGAAATCCGCACCGAGCTCGAGCGGCTACCCAACGGACGTACACCGACCCGCGCTGACTGGCAGCAGATCACCCAGCATTGGCGCGGACGACTTGACGAGCAGATTCGCGCCCTGGAGCAGCTACGGGACGGGCTGGACTCCTGCATCGGGTGCGGCTGCCTCTCGCTGGACCGATGTGCGATTTCGAATCCGCGGGACGTCGCCGCCTCGTCCGCCGACGCACCGGGAGCGGTCTACCTCTCCCGGGTGCTCCGTCGTCGCCGGACACCAACAGCCTGAGAAAGGTCGGTCCGACAGCCGGATCCTCTGTCGAAACGTACGTGCACGTGAGTTTCTGTCGCTCTATGCCGGTTGCAACGTGCGTAATGCACCAGGAACGAACGTCCACGTACGCTTCCGCCGGAGTGGATGGTGGCTTGGGCTGAGGCCCACCTCCCCGCGAGTCGAGCGGCGCCCGGCAGCCAACTTCGACGTGCCGTCGTGATCATCTCGTGGCCCTTCGGGCGTCGTATGAAACACTCGGTCGACCACGTGCGCTGCCAGCCGGCTAGCGCAGCCGGCTTCGGCTCCAGGGGACTGTATTGCGACTCAGGGGATTCACTTTCAACCGAGCTCGAATATTGCAGGTCAGCGCAATAGTCATCCTGGTGATCCTTGGTATGGCGCTGCCGTACCTGACAATGGTTTTGGCAGAACCCGGCGAGCGAGCTTGTCGTCTTCCGCGGATCACTGATCCCATCGGGCAACTTTGTGGGTGGGCTCGAGCCACTGGACCTCCCGGACTATTCGCCAGGTGAGAGGGCACAGCGCATCGTGTTCGCGCTCAATGTCATCGCTGCAGGCCCGTCCCTTCACCAGATCGGTGCCGTCGTGGCGATCATCACCGCCGCCTGCTTGTTTCAGGACGAGATCAACAAGTTCTTCTGGTGGCCGTTGCATCTTTCCGGTT
>DATFQP010000187.1:0-4143 GCA_035264145.1 Propionibacteriaceae bacterium | reverse complement strand
TAGATCCGCCGGTTGAAGCGGCTCGGCCAGCGTCGTTCTGATTATCCGAGCCTTTGGGCCCTGACGCGAAGTGCCACGACGCCACAACACGTTGGATCGATAGCCCGACAAGCCTTCGACAATCGCGTTGGAATTAGGAGGTGTATCGGCGGCCGGCGCAAGGTGCAACGTAGTTAAGCGTGGCTCCGCAGTGCGCCGGTCCGAACCAACTCTGCGGCCACGTCGCGCAGCTTGGTGTTGGTTCGTTGCGAGGCGTGAGTAAGGATGGTGAATGCTTGGTCCTCAGTGACCTTGTGCCGCTCCATCAAGATGCCTTTGGCCTGTTCGATGACGGCTCGGGACGTCATCGCGATGCGCAGGTGAGCGAGATCCTCGCTGGTCCGAGCTACTGCGTCCGCCCTGCCGATCGCGACCGCTACCCAGGCGGCGACCTCCTCGCCTAGGACCAGCTCGCGCTCCCCGAACGCGTGCGGACGTCCGGCGTAGGTGTTGAGTGCGCCTATCGTTGCGCCCTGGAATGGTAACGGCACCGAGAGTGAACTGAGTGCGCCATTCGCAGCCGCGTGCCGAGCGTAATCCGGCCAGCGCTGCTCGGTCCGCATGTCGTCGATGAGAAACACCTGGCCCGCCCTACCGGCGTCGACACAAGGCCCGTAGCCGCGCGCATACTGCAGCTCGTCTGCGTCCAGGGCCATCTTCCCGTCGTAGGCGGCCGTGAACGGCTCTTCCCCACGGATCAACGTTATCGAGGCGGCGTCCGCGCCGGGCATCGCCCGCCGCGCGATTCCGGTGATCTCGGTCAACACGTCGGAGACCTTGCGGTCAGGGGTGAGAACGACTCGCGCCAGTGATTCATGGAGCTGGATCAGGTTCTGCATCGCGGCTTCCGTTCGCTGAGCTGAGAACTACAAGTCGGAGGCAGTCACGCTCGGTCGGGGTCAGACGATGCCCACCCTAGCGACTGTGACAGACTGCCGCCAGATTCGTCCGGAGGCGTACTGGATTGGTTTGACTAGAACCCTCTACGAGGGCCGTGAAGTAGGCATCGGCGCCGCGAGCGTCGCATATGCCCAGGGGTCGTCTGCGATGCTCGAACTTCAGCGTTCTCCAAGGGCGCTCTACAGGACACCTTTCCGACCGGCGTCCATCCTGAAATCCTTGTAGTCCAGTCGGACTCCTCGGTCGCCACCGCCGAGTATGGCGTTCCGGCTGCGATACCTTCGTGACGTACGAGTCGCCGCGATAGCGAAATGGATGATCGTCGGCGAGCCTGTCGCAACGTGGCTATCACCAGGGCAGATGCAGACCCCTAACATCTTCAGTGCCCTGACTCCGCGGGGTCCCGGTTGCCACCCGGTAACTGAGTTGAGGGCAGACATGCGGCTTGGGGAGGTGGCATGACGCAGGACGGCAGCACGACAGGAGACGGCGCGGTCCCGTCAGCAAGACAGGTTGCGGTGCCCGGAGCGACCGACTCTCCAGCGTGGGCGCCCTTCCGCCATCGCGCCTACCGGTGGTTGTGGATCGGTGTGCTGATCAGTTGGATCGGCACCTGGATGCAGACCGTCGGTGCTCAGTGGCTGGTCGTCGACGCACCCAACGCAGCAACACTCGTCTCGTTGGTGCAGGCGGCGACAACACTGCCGGTCATGCTGCTCGCCCTACCAGGTGGAGTGCTGGCTGACTCCTTCGACCGGCGCTGGCTGTTGTTCTCGATCCAGGCCTATTTTTTCTTCCTCGGCATTCTCCTCGCGGTGCTGACCGCACTTGGGCAGATGCCGCCGACCTTGCTGATCGCGTTCACTTTTCTTTTTGGTGTTGGCGCGGCGGTACAACTGCCCACATGGGCGGCGACCGTCCCCGAGCTGGTACCAAGGACGGAGCTGCGAGCGGCATCGAGGCTCGATCTGGTCGGCGTCAACGTGTCTCGGGCTGTCGGGCCAGCTCTGGCTGGGCTGGTCATCGCGCACCTCGGTGGTGTACCGGTTGTCTTCGCATTGAATGCCGTGTCCGTGGTCTTCCTCGCCGTCGCGCTGCTCGTCTGGCGGCGCCCGCAGCGCGACACGGCAACCCGAGAACGCTTCGTGCCGGCTCTCCGCGCGGGCGGCCGTTACGTGTGGCACGAGCCTGTCGTACGGCGAATCATGCTGCGAGCAATCATCTTCGTCGCGCCGGCCATGGCGCTTTGGGCACTCTTGCCGCTGATTGCCAGTCAGCACCTCGGGGTAGGAGCAGACGGTTTCGGTGCCCTCTTCGCATCACTTGGCGCAGGTGCGATTCTCGGTGCGCTGGTGCTTGGACAGTTGACAACCAAGTTCTCTACCAACGCGATCCTCATCGGCGCCGCCCTCCTGTACGCGGCGGCCCTCGCGGTGATCATCCTGGTGCCCAACTTCCTCGCTGCACTAGCGACACTCGTCCTCAGCGGGGTGGGTTGGATGGCGATCACTTCCACTCTGCAAGCCGAACTTCAGCTCATCCTGCCGGGATGGGTGCGAGCTCGTGGCATGGCCCTCTACACCATGACCTTCATGGGCTCGCAGACCGCCGGCGCCTTACTTTGGGGACTCGTCGCCGACCGGGTCGGGCTGCGGCCAGCCATCCTCGCCGCGGCTGTCGTCGTCCTTGCCGGGGTCGGTGCCGGCCTGGTCTGGCGGTTGCCCGAGACCGGCCATATCGACCCGCAGCCCGCCGCCTACTGGGGCGACCCACGGGTGGCCTTCGAACCGGGACTGGATGCCGGACCGGTGCTGGTCGCAGTTCATTTCACGGTCGCCGTGGAGCGGCAGCCGGCCTTTCTGACTGCGATGGCCCAGCTCCGGCTCTCCCGGCTCCGAACCGGGGCGACCAGCTGGGAGCTGTACCGAGACGGCGAACACCCGGATCGCTTCGTTGAGATCTTCCGCGTGCCCTCCTGGGAGGAGCACCTCCGCCAACACGAAGGCCGGCTCACCGGTACCGACCAGGTGGTCGAGGAGGCCGCGCTGGCCTTCTCGGATCCCGCGGTGCACGCTGAACACCTGCTGCCTCCCTAATGCCGGAGGCGTCACAGAGCCGAAATTGGACGCCGATGCGGCTCTACTCTCGTCTGAGACCGCCTGGTGATCCAGCAGCCACGGTTCGATGTAGGGCGATGAGGAGGCGCAGCCATCCGGCCCCTGACTACGTTGAGCACATGGACCAGGGGCTTGAGCGCAGTCGGGGCTCTCAACCGGGAGCGGTGTCTTGACGAGGTTCGTGGTGTGCGGGGAGGCACTGATCGACCTGGCCCCGGCGAGTGATGCGGCGGATACGTTCAGCTCCACCTGGCACGCGCTGTCGGCCGGGGGACCGATGAACACGGCAGTGGCCCTGGGGCGTCTGGGGGCCGATGTCCACTTCCTTGGACGGTTGTCTCGCGACTCGTTCGGTGCACAGCTCCGCGGTCACATCCAGAAGTCCAACGTGGCCTTGGACCTGACCATCGAGTCGTCGCAATCGACTTCAATTGCGGTAGTGAGCCTCGACTCGGCGGGCGTAGCCAGCTACACCTTCCACTTTGCGGGAACCGCGAACTTCGACTGGCAACCCGAAGACTTGCCCGTGCTCGACGCTGACGACTGGTTGCACATCGCCTCGCTAGCCTGTGTGGTCCGGCCCGGGTCGGAAGTGCTGCTCGACTGGACCCATACTTGCCGGGCCGGAATGTCATACGACATCAACGTACGGCCGACGGTGATCACCGACCCGAAGGCGTACTGGGAGGAAGTTCAGCCCTGGTTGCGGGTCGTCGGCCAGCACCGAGGTGTGGTCAAGGCCAGCGACGCAGATGTCACATTCCTGGCCAAGTCAGACGGCGATGACGCCGAACCGGTGGATGTGCTCGCGGGCTGGGTCGAGCAGTACGGCCTGCAGATCGGAGTCCTCACTCTAGGCGCCGGGGGTGCGCTGGCCGTGGACCCCAATGGCCGCCGTACGACAGTGCCCGGCTTCCCGACGAAGGTGGTTGACACCGTGGGCGCAGGGGACACGTTCATGGCCGGGTTCCTCGACGGCTACATCGGCCGCGGCCAAGACGTCGAAGCCTCGCTCGCGCGCGGCGCCGCCGCTGCCTCCATCGTCTGCTCCCGGCACGGCGCGGACCCGCCGACCGTTCCGGAGGTG
>DATFQP010000186.1:0-9044 GCA_035264145.1 Propionibacteriaceae bacterium | reverse complement strand
GACCCCGCAATAGCCCCAGTACGCCGTGACCGCCTCGGCCCAGTCGAGCTTGATCTGGCCGCGGTCGCGGTGATCGGCCGGGGAGGAGAGATCGGTCAAGCTCGACTGCCAGAAACTGCACCGGGCACAAGGCTCCGGAAGTGCAGACAGGTTGGCCGAGGTCAAAGGCCGATACCGGCGCAGACCCATGATCAGGCCCGGGCCCGAGGCTTGATCAGCCCGTAGGCAAAACCGATTCCGATGCCGACCACGATGCCGAAGATCAGCAGCAGTGACGACTGCGTCAGGCGCATGCCCGAACGCGACCCCTTGCTGCTCGACATCACCATGCGAACATCGTAGGCGGCGTGCGGCAAGAAGCGCGCCTTAGGCTTGTCGTCGTGGCCCTCGATCGCGTGCATCGGCGAGACACCCGGCTGGACGACTACGTCGATCGCTACGCCGCGCGTACGCACAAGATGACCGCGTCGGCGATCCGGGCGCTGTTCGCCGTCGCCAACCGCCCCGAGGTTGTTTCGCTGGCCGGCGGCATGCCCAATATCACCGACCTGCCGCTGGACGTGGTGGGCTCGATCCTGCACGAGTTGGTGATCAGCAACGGTCGGCAGGCCATGCAGTACAGCGCCGGCCAAGGCGAGCCCGCCCTGCGCGAGGCCATCTGTGAAGTCATGAGGCTGGAAGGAATCACAGCCCATCCGGACGACGTGACGGTGACTGTCGGCTCGCAGCAGGGCCTGGACCTGGTGACCCGGATCTTCTGCGATCCGGGCGACGTGGTGCTGTGCGAGGCACCCAGTTATGTCGGTGCTTTGGGCGTCTTCCGGGCCTCCCAGTGCGAGGTGGTCCACGTCGCGATGGACGAACATGGGCTGCGGCCGGATGCCCTAGCCCAGGCTCTCGAGGGGGTTCACGCCACAGGCAAGAAGGTCAAGTTCCTGTACTGCATCCCGAACTTCCACAACCCGGCCGGGGTATCGGAGACGCTTGAGCGACGCACCGCGATCCTCGACATCGCTCGGAGGGCCGATCTGCTGGTGGTCGAGGACAATCCGTACGGGTTGCTCGGCTTCGACGGCGAACCGACGCCGGCGATGCGGTCTCTGGAGGAGGACCGGGTGATCTATCTCGGGTCCTTCTCGAAGACGTTCGCGCCCGGCTTCCGCGTCGGCTGGGTCCTGGCTCCGCACGCCGTACGGGAAAAGCTGGTGTTGGCCCAGGAGTCGGCGACACTCTGCCCACCGGCGTTCTCCCAGTACGCAGTCTCGGCCTATCTCGCCAATCACGATTGGCGGGGCCAGATCAAGATCTTCCGCGAGATGTATCGCGAGCGGCGGGACGCCATGCTGGCGGGTTTGGCGGACGACATGCCAGCCGGAACCAGCTGGACCGTGCCCGCCGGCGGGTTCTTCGTCTGGGTCACGTTGCCGCCCGGGCTGGACTCGCACGCCATGCTCCCTCGGGCCGTTACCGCGCGGGTGGCCTACGTACCGGGCACCGCCTTCTACGCCGACGGCTTCGGCAGTCGGCACATGCGGCTGTCCTACTGCTATCCCACGCCCGAGCGCATCCGCGAGGGCACCCGACGGCTCGGCGAGGTGCTGGCGTACGAGACCGGGGTGCTGGAGACGTTCGGGCCGGGCTCCGCCGAGGACAGCCGGGCAGCACTGCGACCGTACGAGGCTCCAGGAGCGAACCAAGAATGATCGAAACTCAGCCCACCGTCGTCGTTCTGGCCGGTGGCCTCTCTCACGAGCGGGACGTCTCGCTGCGCTCCGGTCGTCGCGTCAGCCAGGCGCTGCGGTCGCGCGGCGTGGAGGTTGTCGAATCCGACGTGGACTCCTCGCTCCTCCCCCGGCTGGCCGACCTCCCCGGCGCCGTGGTCTTTCCCGTCCTGCACGGCGAGACGGGCGAGGACGGCGCCCTGCGGGAGGTGCTCGAACTGCTCGAGGTCCCCTTCGTCGGGTCGGTCGGGTCAGCCTGCCGGATAGCCTTCGACAAGTCGATCGCCACCACGGTGATCACCGATGCGGGCCTCGCGACCCCCCGCCAGGTGGCCTTGCCGCACGAGATCTTCCGCGAACTCGGAGCTCAGGCGCTGGTTCGCGCGCTCGGGGAGCAGGTCGGTTTCCCGATGATGGTGAAACCCTCGCGCAGCGGTTCGGCACTCGGCTGCAGCAAGGTCAGCCAGCCGGAGCAGCTGCCGTCGGCAATGGTTGGAGCGTACGCATATGGTCCGGTAGCGGTCGTCGAGCACTTCGTGGAGGGGCGCGAGGTGGCTGTGGCCGTGGTCGACTGTGGTGAAGGGCCGACTGCCCTGCCGATCGTCGAGATCCGGCCAGATTCGGGGGTGTACGACTACACCGCCCGGTACACGGCGGGGGCGACTCGGTTCCTGTGTCCGGCGGAGCTCGATGACGACATTGCGCAGCGCTGCTCCACCCTGGCGCTGCGGGTGCACGACGTGTTAGGGCTGCGTGATCTGTCCCGCACCGACATGATCGTGACCGACGCCGGAGATCCGGTGTACCTGGAGGTCAACGTGTCTCCCGGAATGACAGAGACCTCCTCCGTACCGTTGGCGATGGAGGCCGCCGGCTGGAGTCTGGGCCAGATGTGCGCCGATCTGGTACGGGTGGCCGCCAGCCGGACGGAGACGGCTTCCGTTCCGTGACTCGACTGCGCCAAGTGCTGATCATCGCGCTCGGATTGCTGGCCGCCACCGTGATGACCTGGCTCGGGCTCTGGCAACTCAACGTCTACCGCGCGCAAGGTGAGGCGGTGGCGGCCAGGCGCGCGGCCGAGCCGCCCGTTGCCTTGACGTCCGTCGCCCCTGCCGGGGCCATCGTCCGGGACGGGTATGGCCGCTCGGTGCGGTTCGACGGTGTCTATCTCGGGCAACATCAGATGCTGCTGCCGGCCGAGGACCGGCCGAACGTCTATCGAGTGGTGACCCCCCTACGGCAGGCCGACGGCAGCGTCATTGCGGTCGTTCGTGGCCTGGACAGCGCCGAAGCCGGCGAACCTCCGGCTGGCAAGGTCAGCCAGATGGGCGTGCTACTGCCATCCGAGCAGTCGCCCGGGGAGCCGGCCACCGAGCTGACCGCGGTACAGGTGCCGGTGCTTGCCCAACGCTGGCCCGGTCCGCTGGTCGACGGCTATGTCATATTGTCCGCAGCTGACGCGAGCGAGCAAGGACTTGAGCCTGCAGAAGCCAACTTGCCGACCGGCCGTGGTCGACTTCGTAACGGCGCTTACGCGCTTCAGTGGTGGGTTTTTGCCGCGTTTGCGGTAGGGATGGCCATCCGGATGGCTCGGGATCAGGGTCGCCAAGTCGGCAGCGACGATCAGGGTCGCCAAGTCCACGACGGCGATCAACAGGCGGACGACATCGAGACTGCTTCCCGTACGAGTCCGACATAGGCTCGGGCCCGTGCGTAACGCGTTGGTCCGCTACCGGATCATGGCCTACACGGTCGGAGTCCTGCTAGTCGTTCTCATGTGCGTAGGGGTGCCGCTGAAGTACTTCGGTGACAATGACACCGTTGTCACCTGGACGGCCATTCCGCACGGCTGGCTTTACATGCTGCTGCTGATCACCGCGTTCGACCTCGGTCGGCGGGCCCGATGGTCCTGGAAGCGGCTGATCCTTATTGCACTAGCCGGGACGATCCCATTCCTCTCCTTCGTGGCCGAGCGCTCTGCAACCAAGGACGTCCGGAAGAAGCTGGCACCACAGGAAGCGGAGGAGTCCGCGGCAGCGCTTACGAGCGACAATCGGAGCTGAGCTAGGCGAGAATCGGAGCTGAGCTAATCCGGCAGGCCCATGGCGGCGGATACCCGCCCGAGATCGTCGGTGCCCGAGAACTCGACGGTGATCTTTCCCTTGTAACGGCCGGCATCTATGCGGACGCGGGTTTCGAGGTGGTCGGAGAGTCGCGCGGCCAAGTCGGCGATGTCGGGCGCGACCAGGCGGCGCTGCCGAGCCTTGGCCGGCCGTTCCTCGGCCGGTGCCTCACCGAGCGCCGCGATTTCCTCCGCCGCCCGTACGGAAAGCCCCTCCGCCACGACGCGCTGGGCAAGGCGCTCCTGAGCAGCTGGTTCCCCCAAGATGAGGATGGCTCTGGCGTGACCGGCGCTCAACACACCAGCCGCCACCCGCCGCTGGACTGTGGGCGGCAGCTTGAGCAGGCGGATGGTGTTCGAGATCTGGGAGCGTGAGCGTTTGATCTTTTCCGAGAGCTCCTCCTGAGTGCATCCAAAGTCCTCGAGCATCTGGGAGTAGGCAGCCGCCTCCTCCAGCGGGTTGAGCTGCGCGCGGTGGAGGTTCTCCAGCAACGCATCACGGAGAAGGTTGTCGTCCGCGGTCTGTCGAACGATCGCCGGCACGGTGTCCCGGCCGGCCAGCCGGGCCGCCCGCCAGCGCCGCTCCCCCATCACCAGCTCGTACTTCTCCTCACCGAGCGGGCGGACGACGATCGGCTGCAGCAGGCCGACCTCTGTGATCGACTCGGCAAGTTCGGCCATGTCGTCCTCATCGAACACCGTCCGTGGTTGCCGTGGATTCGGCGTGATCGAATCGACCGACAGCTCGGCGAAATAGGAGCCGCCCGTCGACTGGTGTTCGGTCTCGGCCGGCGCGTCGGCACGGGGTGTGAGGTCGGTCCGCAGAAACAGCTCTCCAAGGCCCCGGCCGAGGCCTCGCCGTTCGGTGGTGGTGGTCATGACTTCTCCTTCGCGCCGCGCGCGGCGATCTCGCTGGCGGCCGCCAGGTAGGACACCGAGCCAGCCGAGTCAGGGTGGTAGGTCAGGACGGTTTGCCCATAGCTCGGTGCCTCGGAGATGCGCACCGAGCGTGGGATAACTGTCGGGAGGGTTTCCGCCGGGAAGTGAGCGCGCACCTCGTCAGCTACCTGAGCCGCGAGCCGGGTGCGGGCGTCGTACATGGTGAGCAGTACGGTGGTCAGTCGAAGCCGGTCGTTCAGCTCACCCTTCACCAGGTTGATCGTGCGCATGAGCTGGGACACACCCTCCAGGGCGTAGTACTCGCATTGGATGGGAATGAGAATCTCTGAAGCGGCCACCAGGGCGTTCAGCGTCAGCAGTCCGAGCGAGGGCGGGCAATCGAGAAAGACGTAGTCGGTCGGGTGGTCATCGAGATAGGCCGTGAGCGCACGTAGCAGGCGGTTTTCCCGGGCGACAACGGAGACCAGCGCGATTTCGGCGCCGGCGAGGTCAATGCTCGCCGGCAAGACCATGAGATTCGGCGCCTCGGGAGACGGCACCGCATGATCTGCGATCGCGTCACCGCTGAGCAGGACTTCGTACGTACCGGGTGTGCCGGCGGCGTGCTCGATTCCGAGAGCAGTCGACGCGTTGCCTTGGGGATCGAGGTCGACCACCAGCACCGACAGGCCACCGAGAGCCAGCGCCGCCGACAGGTTGACCACTGTGGTGGTCTTTCCGACTCCACCTTTTTGGTTCGCCACGACGAAGGTCCGCGGTTCGGCCGGCAATGGGAACTTGGAGTCTCCGCCTGTTTCACGTGAAACATCCTCCTCGGCGTGGAGGCCTGGCGGCAGCGTGAACTCATCGTCGTCGAAATGTGCCCGTCTGGGTCCCGGCGGACGAAACCGGACATCCGGTACTGCTGCCTGGGTAGAAGTCGGCCTGGATCGGGTGGCGAGTTCTGGCCAGTCGAGCGTTTCACGTGAAACATTGGGCCAGCCGATTCGCTCGTCCGCGTGTACGGCATGCGGCCAGCCGAGGGTCGGCGCAACCTCGACCTCGGTCACGGGACCGACCCGGACCTCCGTCGGGGGATCGCCGCTCATCAACTCTCCCGATTCACTCACGTTGGCCTGAACGCTACCGGCGTTCGCTCAGCGTGTTTGTCAGGCGCGCGGCCGGATCATCGATCTGTGATCCTCACAACGAAGGTGGCATCCGCTCGGGGATCGGCCTGTGCCGTGATGAGTTCGGCCGCCAACCGGTGACGGGCAAGGACCGGCGCCGCCTGCCCGATCTCCACCCCAGCGTTCTGGCCTTTCAGACCGAGAAGCACCCCGCCTGGCCGTCGAAGCGGATTGCACCACCCGATGAGCCGGTCGAGGGGCGCTACCGCGCGGGCGACCACGACGTCGTAACGCCCTGTGTGGTGTTCCGCCCGAGCGCGTACCACGTCGACCCGCTCGGTGAGCTCCAGCTCGCTCAGTGCCTCGACCAGGAAGGTGAATCGCCGCAGCAGCGGCTCAAGCAGCGTGATGCGGAGATCGGCCCGGAGAACGGCCAACGGAATTCCCGGCAGCCCGGCACCGCTGCCGACGTCGATGACTGTGCTCCCCGGCTCGATCAGCTGACTCAATGCGGCGCTGTTGAGGATGTGCCGCTCCCAGATTCGGGACGCTTCCCTCGGGCCTAGCAGGCCGTACCTGACTCCCCGCGTGGCCAAAATGTCGACATATTGGGCGATTCGGCCGGCCCTGTACCCGTAGAGCTCGCGGGCAACCTGCTTGGCGGCGACATGAGCGCCGGTCACGCGGTTGTGGTCAAACGGGATGGACAACCACGTGCCGCTTGGGTTCCTCGCCCTCTGAGGCGCTGGTCAGGCCGGCAGCCACCACGGCGTCATGCACGATCTTGCGCTCGAACGGGTTCATCGGGGCCAGCGGTACCTGCGCGTTCGTGTTCTGGGCTTGCGATACAGCTTCGGCCGCGAGTCGCATGAGCTGCTCGCGGCGGCGCTCGCGGTAGCCAGCAACATCGAGCATCAGCCGGCTGCGGCTGCCGGTCTCACTCATGACGGCCAGCCGAGCCAGCTCCTGAAGTGCGTCGAGCACCTCGCCGTTCGCACCGACCAGGGCGTCGGAATCACTGACGATCGAGACGTGCGCGCGGTCGCCTTCGATGTAGGTATCGATGTCCCCGTCGAGGTCGGCGATGTCGAGCAGTTCCTCGAGGTAGTCTGCCGCGATCTCCGCCTCAGTTTCCAGCGGGTTGGCGTCGTCGTCAGTCCCTCCGCCACTTTCCGAACTTGTCTCGGACTCTGGACTGGTATCGGGGCCGCTTTCCGCTTCGGGCACCAGACCAGCGCCGGCCTCGGGCCCAGGTTCGTCCGTGGTCGGATCGGACATCTCGTCCTCTTTCTCGGGCAGGTCGCTCACAACCCCTCCTGATGTGGCCGGCCGGATCAACTCTTGCGCTGTGACCGGCTCTGCTTGCGTGGCTGCTGTCGAACAACCCGCGGTGTGGCCGGCGCCGCCGCGCCTCCGCCGTCTGGTACGGGCGCCAGCGGGCGGGCCCCGTTACCGCTATCGGGCTCGGGACCGTCGGGCCCCTGTCCGTCGGGCTTGCCCTTCCCATGGGCACGCCGCCGAGCCTCCCAGGCGTCGTACGCCGGGGTCCCGGGCGCTGGGTTGCGCCGAATCACGTAGAACTGCTGACCCATCGTCCACAAGTTGGAAGTGAACCAGTAGAGCAGCACGCCGACCGGGAAGTTGATGCCGCCGACGGCGAAGATCAGCGGGAACACGTACAGCATGATCTTCTGCTGCTGCGCGAACGGCCCGGTCAACGCCTCGGGCGGCATGTTCTTGCGCATCAGCTGCAGCTGGGTGATGAACAGCGTCGCCGTCATGGCGATGATCAGCACCAAGGTGACGATGTGGACGCTGGTGATTCCGTTTTCGAAACCAACCTTGAGGAAGGTGTCGGACAGGCGGGCGCCGAAGATGGTTGCGCTGTTCAGCGAATCCAGTAGCTCGGGATTGATGACCAGCCAGTGACCACGCGGAATGCCGTGGGCGGCACCGTCCAGCACCCGGAACAGCGCGAAAAAGATCGGCGCCTGAAGCAGCAGCGGCAGACAAGAGGCCAGTGGGTTGGCGTTGTTCTCCCGGTACAGCTTCATCGTCTCTTGACCGAGCTTCTCCCGGTCATGGCCATACTTCTTCTGCAGTTCGCGGACCTTGGGTTGCAGCAGCTGCATCTGGCGCGAGGACTTGATCTGCTTCACGAACAGCGGGATCAGGGCGATCCGGATGCAGACCGTCAGCATGACGATCGACAGAGCCCAGTTCCAGCCAGAGTCGGGTCCGAGCAGCGGGGTGAACAGCGAGTGGAAGAGCACCAGGATGCCGGAGACCACCCAGTAGAGCGGCTGCATGATGGCGCTGCCGAGGTCCTTGATGGCGTCCCATATACCCATCGACACCAGCATCGGGATCAGGTCATATATCACGCAACACCTCGTTGAAGCGACGGCAGAGCGGCCCGGCGGGCTTGATCACGCAGCTCTTCGGCGAACTCTGGGGTTCCCGGCACCGGGTCGTACCCTCCGGGAGCCCATGGATGGCAGCGCAGCAACCGCCGGCCGGCCAGCCAGCTGCCCTTGACGGCGCCATGCACCGAGATGGCGCGCAGTGCGTACGCCGAGCAGCTCGGGTAATAGCGACAGACGTTGCCGTACAGCGGGCTGATCACCAACCGGTACGCCTTCAGAAAACCGATGAGTAGCCACTTCATGCTTTGGACCGCTCCGCCAGGCGACCTAGGGCGCTGGTCCAAGCCCCGGCGAGATCTGAGCTCAACGCGGCCGGCGACGTGGCCGAGCGGGGAAGTGCGCGCACGACGACATCCGTGCCAGCAGGAGTCGTGGGAAGTCGCTCGGCCACCAGATGCCGCAGCCGCCGCCGCACCCGATTCCGGACCACCGCGCTGCCGATGCCCCTGGACACTACGAAACCCACCAAGACCCGAGTGTCGGGCTCGCGGTCAGCGTGCAGTACCAAGGTGGGTCGGCTGACCCGGACACCTGATCGGATGGTTCGCTGGAAGTCCGCCGAGCGGGTCATCCGTGCGTTCTTGGGCAGCACCGGGGTGTCGACTGGTTTCAGGCGGAAAGCTTTGTGCGGCCCTTGCGCCGGCGAGCAGCCACAATGGCGCGGCCTGCTCGTGTCCGCATCCGAAGACGGAAACCATGCGTTCGGCTGCGACGCCGGTTGCTCGGCTGGAACGTGCGCTTGCTCACGCGAAAGCTCCCACAATTG
>DATFQP010000185.1:0-5553 GCA_035264145.1 Propionibacteriaceae bacterium | reverse complement strand
TGGTCACCGTCGACCATCTCCGGCAGGTCTACCTCACATCGCACCCTCGCGCGTACTAGGCTTCGGCGGGATGGAAGGGGAGCGAGCAGCCACGACCGACGCCTCGGAAGCGGCCATGGCCGCCGAAGAGCTCGAGGCGCTTCTCGAGACCGACGACGCACCCGCTGAGTTCGTGGTGCCGGAACCGGTCGTCGATGTGGAGCCCTCGAACAAGGGTCCGAAGCTCGGTCTCACCGGGCGGCCGTGGCCTGACTTGCCCGAACCGCCGCCGGTGCAATCCCACGGCCCGGCGATGATCATCGCCTTGTGCAACCAGAAGGGCGGGGTCGGCAAGACCACGACCGGGATCAATCTTGGAGCAGCCCTGGCCGAGCTGGACCGGAAGGTGCTTCTGGTCGACTTCGACCCGCAAGGCTCGCTCTCAGTCGGCCTCGGAGTCAACCCGCACACACTCGAGCACAGCATCTACGACCTCCTGCTCAGTCGTGACGTAGGCGTGGACGAGGTGATCAACCCGACCAACATCGAGAACCTCGACATCCTGCCCAGCAACATCGACCTCTCCGCGGCTGAAGTGCAGCTTGTTTCGGAGGTGGCCCGCGAACAGACATTGCTACGGGTGCTGGAGAAGATTCGTGACCGGTACGACGTGATTTTGATCGACTGCGCGCCGTCGCTCGGCCTGCTCACGATCAACGCGTTGACCGCCGCCGACAAGGTGATCATGCCCCTGGAGTGCGAGTTCTTCGCTCTGCGCGGGATCGCTCTGCTTACCGACACCATCGCCAAGGTCCAAGATCGGCTCAATGCGAAGCTTGAAATTCTCGGGATCCTCGGGACCATGTACGACCCGCGGACTCTGCACTGCCGGGAGGTGCTGGAACGAGTGGTCCAGGCGTTCGGCGACACGGTCTTTCACTCAGTGATCCGTCGTACGGTGAAGTTCCCGGAGACAACTGTCGCCGGCGAGCCCATCACCACGTACGCCTCCACATCACCCGGGGCGGCGGCCTACCGGAGCCTGTCTCGTGAGGTGCTGGCCCGGTGCCGCGTCGAGTAAGTCTGCCTGGGGCCTCTGAGCTGTTCCGCTCGACCGATCGAAGCGGTGACGAGGAGTCCACCGCCTCGCGACCGCCGCTGGGCAGCGGACGCGTTCGGCACGAGGAGAAGATCACCGTCTACGTGAGCAGTGATGAGCTGCTCGCGCTCGAGCGGGCGCGGCTCACGCTGCGCGCGCGGCACGGCATGGCGGTAGATCGTGGCCGGATCGTCCGGGAAGCGATGTCCGCGATTTTGGCTGACTTCTCCGAGCACGGCGGTGATTCGGAGCTGGTCCAACGCCTGTCGGCCGGCCAGAATCACTCGCAGCCGTGAGCGCAACCGGCATGGAGGCGGAGGTGCGGCCCAGTACCGACGGCTGCCGGGACGAGTTGGATGAGTCGCGCTCATCGCAGGCGGGGTTTCGGGTCCGACTGGATAACTTCGAGGGCCCGTTCGATCTCCTGCTGCAACTCATCTCCAGGCACAAGATGGATGTCACCGAGGTGGCACTGTCCCGGGTCACCGATGAGTTTCTGGACCATCTCAAGGCTCACGGCAAGGACTGGGATCTGGACCAGACGAGCCAGTTCATCGTGGTGGCGGCGACGCTGCTCGACCTCAAGGCGGCTCGGTTGATCCCCTCCGGTGAGGTGGATGATCCAGAGGATCTCGCGCTCCTCGAGGCCCGTGATCTGCTGTTCGCCAGGCTGTTGCAGTATCGGGCGTTCAAGCGGGTGGCGGCCTATCTCGCGGCCACGCTCGACGGACAAGGCCGCCGGTATCCCCGCCAGGTGGGGCTGGAGCCGCGGTTCGCCCGTCTGCTACCGGAGGTGACGTTTTCCATCTCCCCGGATGACTTCGCAGCGCTCGCAGCGAAGGTATTCGCCCCGAAACAGGCCGATGTCATCTCGCTGGCTCACTTGCATGCGCCCGCGGTCAGTGTCCGCGAACAGGCCGGCTTGCTCGTTGCCCGGCTGCGCCGATCACGCACCTCGACATTTCGAGCACTCACCGCCGACTCCCCGAACCTGCTCACGACCGTCGCTCGCTTCCTCGCCCTGCTGGAGCTGTTCCGCGAAGGGGCGGTCGGATTCGAGCAGTTGACTCCGCTCGGCGAACTCACTGTGCGGTGGATCGGCACCGATGACGGGGAGCTGGCCATCTCCGACGAATTCGACGACCTGGCCTCCAATGAACCCACCAGCGGTCCAGGAGCCCGAGATGATTGATCCTGCTACCGAAAGCGACGATCCGGGGCCCGGGGTTCCGGCCGTCCGTTCGGCACGGGACCTGTCCGGCGAAGTCGAGGCCTTGTTGCTCGTGGCCGAAGAACCGATCAGCGAAGACGCCCTCGCCGAGACGATCGACGTGCCTCGGCCGATGATCGAAGAGTGCCTGGCCGAGTTGGTGGCTTTCTATGATGAAACCGGCCGCGGCTTCGAATTGCGCCAGCTCGGAGGCGGCTGGCGCTACTACACCCGCGAGGAGCACGCTGGCCTGATCGCTCGTTACGCGTTGGCACCTCAGCAATCCAAGCTCTCTCAAGCCGCCCTGGAAACGCTGGCCGTCGTCGCCTACTCGCAGCCGATCTCCCGGGGTCGGATATCGGCCATTCGCGGCGTCAACGTCGACGGGGTGATCCGCACCTTGGTGGCTCGCGGCCTGATCACGGAGGCAGGGCACGACGCCCAGTCCGGCGCGGTTGTCTTCGCAACCACCCCGTATTTTCTCGAACGGATGGGATTGCGCTCGGTCGCCGAGCTCCCCGAGCTAGCCCCCCACCTGCCCGAAGTGACCGAGCTGGAGGATGAACTTCGGCAGCTTGCGACTCCTGGGCCTGAGCCTGTGGACAGGCGCCGTGAGTCTGGCGAACGGCATGCCGAGCGGGCTTCGACCAGCTCTACCGGTGAATTTGGCGATGACTGAGGGCGTGCGCCTGCAGAAGGTGCTGGCTGGGGCCGGGGTGGCTTCTCGGCGGGCCTGTGAGGTGATGATCAGCGAGGGGCGGGTAGAGGTCAATGGCACCGTGGTCACTGAGCAGGGTGTGCGGGTCGATCCCGACCGGGACGTGGTCCGGGTCGACGGATCCAGGATCCCGCCACCGCGCCGGCATGCCTATCTTGTGCTGAACAAGCCGCGCGGCGTCGTTTCGACACTGTCCGACCCGGAGGATCGGCGGACCCTGGCGGACTTCGTCGCCGATCGCCGTGAGCGGCTCTTCCACGTCGGTCGGCTCGATACCGACACTGAAGGCCTGCTGATTCTGACCAATGACGGAGATCTCGCGCACCGTTTGGCACACCCGTCGTTCGAAGTCCCGAAGACGTACCTGGCCGAAGTCGCGGGTGTGGTGAGTCCGGCGACGATCAAGCAACTCCGCGCTGGTCTCTTCCTCGACGACGGGCCGGTGAGGCCGACTTCCGTCAAGGTAGTCTCAGCCGGTGCCGACCGAACTCTGATCAAGATCACATTGCACGAGGGTCGGCAGCACATCGTCCGCCGTACGATGGAAGCGGTCGGCCACCCAGTGCGGCGCCTGTCGCGGATCGGCATCGGGCCGGTTCGGCTCGGACGCTTGAAGGTGGGCGAGTTGCGGGATCTCACGCAGGAGGAGTTGGGAGGGCTACTAGACCTGACCAGTGAACCGACCTGACGGGCAGCTCGGGGAAGTAAGGAGAGTGGTGGACCGCCGGATCTATGGGCTCGAGACCGAGTACGGCGTTGCCTGCACCTCGGGCGGGACGCGCCGACTTACTCCCGACGAGGTTGCCCGCTACCTTTTCCGGAGGGTTGTCACCTGGGGCCGAAGCAGCAACGTCTTCCTGCGCAACGGCTCACGCATCTACCTGGACGTGGGATCGCACCCCGAATACGCGACCGCCGAGTGTGACAGCCTGGTCCAGCTGATCAACCATGATCGGGCTGGTGAGCGGATCCTCGAAGACCTGATCGTTGACGCTGAGCAACGGCTCCTCAGCGAAGGGATCAGCGGCGACATCTACTTGTTCAAGAACAACACCGACAGCCACGGCAACTCCTATGGCTGTCACGAGAACTACCTGATCTCCCGAGTCGGCGACTTCTCCAAGATTACTGACGTCCTGGTGCCGTTCCTGGTGTCGCGGCAGCTGATCTGTGGCGCCGGCAAGGTGCTGCATACGGCGCGGGGGGCCGAGTTCAGCGTCAGCCAGCGGGCCGAGCACATCTGGGAGTCCGTGTCCTCGGCAACGACTCGGAGCCGGCCCATCATCAATACTCGCGACGAGCCGCACGCCGATCCGGAGCGTTACCGGCGTCTACACGTCATCGTCGGCGACTCCAACATGAGTGAGACCACCACGCTGCTCAAAGTCGGAACTGCTGAGCTGGTGCTGCGGTTGATCGAAGCCGGTGTCCCGATGCGGGACTTTACGCTGGAGAACCCCATCCGAGCCATCCGTGACATGAGCCGGGATAGAACGGGGCAAACCCGGGTCGCCCTTTCCAACGGTCGTCGGATATCCGCCTTGGAGCTCCAGACGGAGTACTACGAGAAGGTGTCGGAATTCGTCCGGCGCGACGGCTCGGCCAATCTCATGACCGAGCGGGTTCTGGATCTCTGGGAACGGACCTTGCGAGCCGTCGCCGAAGACAAGCTGGCGCTGATCGAGAGCGAGATCGATTGGGCGATCAAGTTGCGCCTGTTGGACCGCTATGCCACCAAGCATCGGCTCAGTTTCGCCGACCCGCGGGTCGCTCAGCTCGACCTGGCCTACCACGATATTCGCCGATCGCGCGGGCTTTTCTCCCTGCTGGAGGCTCGCGGACTGGCCAGCCGCGTGACCAGCGACCCGGCGATCTTCCGGGCGAAATCCGTGCCACCGCAAACGACGCGCGCCAAGCTCCGCGGCGATTTCATCCGCTCTGCTCAGGAGGGCCGCCACGATTACACGGTCGATTGGGTGCATCTCAAACTGAACGATCAGGCGCAGCGTACGGTCTTGTGCAAGGACCCCTTCCTGGCCGTCGACGAGCGCGTCGACCGGCTGATCGCATCCATGAGGAGGGTCTGAACGCGTTCACGGACGCTCTCAGCGGCTGCGGGTAAGGTTCTCCGGTGCGTCTTTCTCCGGCCCGTGCGTTGATCGGTTCTGGACTTGGCCTGTCTTTGCTGGTTTTCGTAGGCTGCGGAACCGACGATCCAGCTCCCGCCGCGTCCACCACCGCGACCCCTTCGGCCAGCGCGTCGGTGACGCCCACGCCGAGCGCATCCGCCGCCAAAGTGAAGAAGTCGACCAGTTTGAGCGGGGTTACCGCGACAGGGGCCTACGGCAAGGAGCCGAAGCTGAAGCTCGACGCCCCCTGGGCGATTGACAAAACCCGCACCAAGGTCCTGCAGCCGAACAGCAGCGGAGCAGTCATCACCGAAGGCACCACCGTTGAGGTGAACTACGCCGGCTTCAACGCCCGCACGGGTAAGAAGTTCGACGACTCGTTCAGCCGGGGGTCGTCCGTTGCCTTCAACTTGGGCCA
>DATFQP010000184.1:0-8901 GCA_035264145.1 Propionibacteriaceae bacterium | reverse complement strand
CGAAGTCGATCGGCGCGTCCGGGACCAGCATCCGGATGACCGACGGCGCAGACATGGCCTCCAGCTGGCGGATCCGTTCCGGGTCCAGGTAGCGGCAGTGGCCGTCGTAGCCCGACGGTGCACCGGCCGGGCGAGTGGCCTCCCGAGCCTCGATCTCCTCCATGGTGCAGTAACAGCGATAGGCCAGTTCCGCGGCCAGCAGCTGGGCCACCACGTCATGGTAGATTGCCGTCCGCTCAGACTGGATGTACGGACCGTACGGCCCGCCTTTGATCGGACCCTCGTCCCACTCGAGGCCGAGCCAGGTGAGCGCGTCAAGCAATCCGGCGTAGGACTCCGGAAGATTGCGACCGATATCGGTGTCTTCAATGCGCAGGATGAACGTGCCACCGTAGTGGCGCGCAAATGCCCAGTTGAACAAGGCGCTGCGAACGTTGCCGACGTGCAGATTCCCGGTAGGAGACGGCGGAAACCGGACTCGCACCTGGTCGGGGCGCAGGTCGCCGAGAACCACGGCATCGTTCAGCGCTCGCTCGACCTCAGGCATCCGACTCATCTGTCGCCGGTGCGCCGCTGGCTACCGAGTTGCGGAGCATGCCGATACCGTCGATCTCCACCCGGACTTCCTGACCGGGAACCATCTCGCTCACTCCCTCCGGCGTACCGGTCAAGATCACGTCGCCCGGTAGCAGGGTGGTGAACGAGCTGATGTAGGCGACCACCTGCGGAACGCCGAACACCATGTCGCGGGTGCGCCCGTCCTGCTTCAGCTCGCCGTCGAGTGTCGTCCGGATCCGCAGGTCGGATACCTCCTCCACGCTCTGGTGGGTCGTGATCCACGGACCCAGCGGGCAGAACGTGTCGTAGCCCTTGGCGCGTGACCACTGGCCGTCGGTGCGTTGCAGATCCCTCGCGGTGACGTCGTTGGCGACGGTGTAACCGAAGATCACGTCGGGGACTCGGCTGGTGGGTACATCCCGGCAGATCCGTCCGATGACGATCGCCAGCTCGCCTTCGAAGCTCAGCTCCCGGCTCGCGGACGGGTAGATGATGGATTCGTCCGGACCTATGACCGATGTATTGGGCTTGAAAAAAGTCAGCGGGGTCTGCGGCACGTCGTTGCCCAGTTCGGCAGCGTGCGCCGCGTAGTTCCGACCGACCGCAACGATCTTGCTACGTGGAATCACCGGAGCCAGGAGCCGCACGGCATCGAGCTCGAAGCGCTCACCGGTGAGCTGAACCGGCATGGCAATGGGGTCGCCTGTCAGCACGGATACGGTCCCCGGGTGCTTGCCGTTGTCCTCAGCCAGTTCCACGATGCCGTACTGGGGGTCTCCGCCGGCGGTGAACCGTGCGATGCGCATGCGCGCCAGCCTAGCGACGCGCAATAGTGGACCGGTGAATCCGGAGCCGTACGAGATCGTGGAACTTATCCGGCTCAAGCGGGACGGTGGCACGCTGCAGCGCGACCAGATCGACTGGCTTCTCGACGCCTACACCCGTGAGGTGATCGCCGACGAGCAGATGTCCGCGCTGGCGATGGCCATCTTCTTCCGCGGTCTAGCGCCCGAGGAGCTGTCCCGATGGACGCACGCGATGATCGCCTCCGGCGACCGGCTGAACTGCAGCCATCTTTCGCGCCCGACCGTCGACAAGCACTCCACGGGTGGCGTTGGTGACAAGGTCACGCTGCCCTTGACTCCGCTGGTCGCCGCGTGCGGCGCCGCAGTACCCCAGGTGGCCGGTCGCGGATTGGGTCACACCGGCGGCACGTTGGACAAGCTGGAGTCCATTCCGGGCTGGCGGGCGTCGGTCAGCCAGGTTCAGATGACACGTCAACTGGAAGCCGTGGGAGCCGTCATCTGCGCTGCGGGATTGGGGTTGGCGCCGGCCGACCGCAGGCTCTATGCGCTGCGGGATGTCACAGGGACCGTGGAATCGATCCCGTTGATCGCCTCCTCGATCATGAGCAAGAAGATCGCAGAAGGAACCGGTGCATTGGTACTGGACGTGAAAGTGGGCTCCGGCGCGTTCATGAAGGCTCGCGAGCCCGCGGCGGAGCTTGCGCAGGCGATGGTCGAACTGGGCACCGCTGAGGGTGTGCGAACGGTGGCACTGCTGACCGACATGTCGACCCCGCTCGGCCTCACAGTCGGCAACGCCTTAGAGGTACGAGAAGCGGTTGAGGTGCTGGCCGGCGGCGGGCCGCCGGACGTTGTGGAACTGACCGTTGTCCTTGCGCAGGAGATGCTGACCGCCGCCGGCCTGGATGATCATGATCCGGCCGAGGTGCTCGCGTCCGGGCGAGCCATGGATATCTGGCGGGCCATGATTGGCGCCCAGGGCGGGGATCCCGACGCCTCATTGCCTTCGGCGCGCGAGACGGAGGTCGTCAGCGCCGAGACAGATGGGGTACTGACCGCCCTGGACGCTCGAGCCGTCGGCGAAGCCGCGTGGCGGCTCGGCGCCGGCCGGGCTCAGCAACACCACGACGTTCAAGCTGCCGCAGGTGTTGAGCTGCACGCGACGTTAGGCGAGGCGGTACGGGCCGGCCAGCCGATCCTGACCCTGCACACCGACACGCCTGAACGCTTTCCCCGAGCTCGGGATGCCCTCGCCGGCGGATACCGGATCGGCCAAGGACCAGCCGAACGACCGCCTCTGATTCTTGACCGAATCGGCTAATCAGACCGGAAGCGTGAGCGGCGGAAGGTCGCTCTGCTTGGGTACCACCGGGTCGTCGGCGTGGATCAACCCGTACAAATAGGCGTCGGCCAGCGCTTCCCACGAGGCCTCCACGATGTTCTGGCCAACCCCGACCGTGGTCCAAGCCCGCAAGCCATCGGTGGTCTGAATCAGCACCCGAACGGTGGCATCTGTGCCGTGACCCTGGTCCAGGATTCTCACCCGGTAATCGATCAGCTCGAACTTCTCGACCACCGGGTACGCCGGCGTGAGGGCATTGCGGACCGCGTGATCCAGCGCGTTCACCGGTCCATTTCCTTCTCCAACGACGCGCTGACTCTGGCCCTTGGCCGTTAGTCGAACGGTGCACTCCGTGTCGGTCGCTTGACCGCCGGGACCAGGGAAGGGCGCCGGATGGCCTTGGGTGAACAGTCGCCAGGACTGCACCGAGAAAAACTCCGGCAGCTGCCCGAGTTCTCGGCGGAGCAGCAGCTCGAAGCTCGCATCGGCCGCCTCGTAGGTGTAGCCGGCGGCCTCGCCGTCCTTGACCCGATCGGTGATCCTGGCCGCCAGGTCGCGATCGGACAGGTCGAATCCCAGCTCCTCCCCTTTGATCTGGATGTTCGCCCGTCCGGCCATGTCGGAGACGAGCATCCGCATGTCGTTGCCGACGTGGGTGGGATCGACGTGCTGGTAGAGGTTCGGATCGACCTTGATCGCCGAGGCATGCAGTCCCGCCTTGTGAGCGAAGGACGACAGTCCGACATAAGGCTGACGAGCGCTCGGTGGAACATTCGTCACCTCGGCGATCGCGTGCGAGAGCCGGGTGGCCTCTCGCAACGCACCGGCTGGCAACAAGGGCCAGCCGTACTTCAGTTCCAGGTTGGCGATAACTGAGACGAGATCGGCATTTCCCGTCCGCTCCCCGTAGCCGTTGATGGTTCCTTGGACGTGCATGGCACCGGCGTCGACGGCTGCCAACGTGTTGGCGACGGCGCAACCGGTGTCGTTATGGCAGTGGATGCCGAGTGGGACGCCGATCTCCGCCGCCTCGCTCACGACGTCGCCCACCCAGGTCGGCAGCATGCCGCCGTTTGTGTCACAAAGCACCACGACCTCGGCACCGGCTTCAGCGGCCGTCCTGACGGCTTCGAGGGCATACCCCCGGTTGCGCCGAAAACCGTCAAAGAAGTGCTCGCAGTCGACGAACACGCGCTGCCCTTCGGCACGCAGGTGAGTGACCGTATCGGTGATCATGTCGAGGTTGTCGCGCAGCGTCGTCCGCAGGGCTTGCTCGACGTGTCGATCATGGCTTTTGGCGACGATGCAGGCCACCGGCGCTCGCGAATCGCGGAGTGCGGCAGTGAGCGGATCATCGGCCGCCGTGGTACCCACCCTCCGGGTGAAGCCGAACGCCACCAACCGAGCGTTTCTGAGCCGAAGTTGGCCCTCGGCCATCGCGGAGAAAAAGGCGGTGTCACCGGGATTGGCACCGGGCCAGCCACCCTCCAAGAACCCGACCCCCAGCTCGTCCAGCAGCGCCGCAATGGCCAGCTTGTCGCTGACCGACAGGCTCAGACCCTCCTGCTGTGAGCCGTCGCGCAGGGTTGTGTCGAAGACATGGAATTCGGCCGGCTTCGGCCTTGGCTGGACAAGCATTCTGGTCCCTCGAGTGTCTCGGTTTGGTGTCCTAGCAATGAAAAAACCTCCCGCTTCGAACAGGAGGTTTCGCGCGCTGATTCGATCGTCAACGCGCTAACAGATAATCACCGCAAGGAAATGCATGACGACAGTGTTACCCAGATCGCGCAGAATTGCCAGCCGACGCCGCGCGTCGATGCCGCAAGAGGCTAAAGGATGCGGCGAAGCCAGCCGTGGGTGTCAGTTGCGCGACCATACTGAATGTCGAGCAGGCTCTTTCGCAGCGCGGCAGTGGTCTCTCCCGTCTCGCCGCCGGCGACGACGTAGGAGCCAGTGGCAGTTCTCAGCTCGCCGATCGGCGTGACGACCGCCGCGGTGCCGCAGGCAAAGATCTCGCTGACCAGGCCCGATTCGATACCTTCGAGGAGCTCATCAACCCCGATCCGACGTTCCACCGGCGTCAAGCCGAACTCCTTGGCCAGCGCCAAGATCGAGTCGCGGGTGACGCCTTCCAGGATGGAGCCCGTCAGCTCGGGGGTGATCAGCTCCAAGTCCGTGGTCACGCCATAGATGTTCATGCCGCCGAGTTCCTCAATCCAGCGGTGCTCGGCGGCATCGGCGAACATCACCTGATCGCAGCCGTGATCCGTGGCCTCCTGCTGGGCAATCAGACTGGCAGCATAGTTTCCGCCACACTTGGCAGCCCCTGTGCCACCGGGGGACGCCCGTGTATAGGTCGTCGAGATCCAGATCTTCACGGGCCGTACACCAGACGCGAAGTAGGGCCCAGCCGGACTTGCGATGCAGCAATAGGTGACCCGCTTCGCCGGTCGGACGCCAAGGAAGGCTTCCGACGCGAACATGAACGGCCGCAGGTACAGGCTCTGCTCCCGTTCGGTGCCGTGGCCCGCTGACGGCACCCAAGCGGCATCGGCTGCGACGAGCGCGTCGATGCTTGCCAGGAAGTCGTCGGGTTTCAACACCGGCAAGGCCAGGCGTTGAGCCGAACGCACCATGCGAGCCGCATTCTGATCCGCTCGGAATGACCAGACGGTGCCGTCGGCATGGCCATAGGCCTTCAGCCCCTCGAAGACTGCCTGCGCATAATGCAGAACCGCGGTCGCAGGGTCCAGGGTGAAGGGACCGTACGGGACGATGGCCGAGTCGTGCCAGCCGTCGGCTGCGGTCCAGATAGCGACTGCCATGTGGTCTGTGAAGTGCAAGCCGAATCCTGGGTCGGACAGGATCGCTTCGCGTTCCGCATCGCCGCGAGGGCGGGGATTTGGGCGCAACTCGAACGAAAGGCTCACGATGTCGCCACGCTAGCAGCGCTCCGAATGAGACATCTGACAAGGCTACGAGGGCCGCTGGCTACGATGCGCCGGTGACTGACAGCGCCGCCCAGCCCGCAACGATCCCTGGTTCGGATGCGGGTTCTGCGTCGATCAAACTCGCCGTGATCCGCGGTGACGGCATTGGCCCGGAGGTTGTAACGGAAGGCCTCAAGGTCCTGGCGGCGGTAACCGGTCCGGGCGCACTTGCGACCATCGACTACGACCTCGGTGCCGCTCGTTGGCAGCGCACTGGCGAGGTCCTCCCCGATTCGGTGTTGGCCGAACTCGCCGAGGCAGATGCCATCCTGCTGGGCGCGGTCGGTGCGGCACCTGATGCCCAGGATGTGCCCAGCGGTTTGTTGGAGCGAGGCCTGCTGCTGAAGTTGCGCTTCTCCTTCGACCATTACGTCAACCTCCGGCCGAGCCGGCTGTTCCCCGGCGTCCCCACACCTCTGGCCGACGATGTCGTCGCCGGAAAACAGATCGACTTCGTCGTTGTCCGTGAGGGAACCGAAGGCCTCTACGTCGGCAATGGTGGTGTGGTCCGCGCCGGTACGCCAGCCGAGATCGCCACCGAAGTCAGCGTGAACACCGCGTACGGCGTGGAGCGAGTGATCCGCGACGCCTTCGACCGCGCCACTCGGCGACGGAACAAGATCACGCTGGTGCACAAGCACAACGTCCTGGTTCATGCCGGCGGCCTGTGGCGGCGGTCGTTCGAGTCGGTGGCTCGGGAGTATCCGAGTGTCACCACCGACTATTTGCATGTCGATGCGGCGACGATCTTCCTCGCCACGGATCCGGCGCGATTCGACGTGCTCGTCACCGACAATCTGTTCGGCGACATCCTCACCGATCTTGCCGCTGCCGTCACCGGTGGCATCGGGCTTGCAGCGAGCGGAAACATCAATCCGGAGAAGTTGTTCCCGTCGATGTTCGAACCCGTGCACGGCTCGGCGCCGGACATTGCGGGTCGAGGGATCGCCGACCCAACGGCCACCATCCTGTCGGTCAGTTTGTTGCTTGATCATCTCGGTCTCGTCGATGAGGCGGCACGGGTGGAGAAGGCGGTGGTCGCCGACATCACCAGTCGCGCACGACGCGGGACTCGGACGACCAGTCAGATCGGTGACGCGATCGCAGCTGAGGTCTAGCGATTCCGGTTGGGCGGCTGATGCGCGGTCGCGGTTCAGTGCCCTCTGTTTGCCGTCCGCGCTGTCTGGGCGGTGAGGATGGCTGGTGCGACGGAATGTTCCTTGCGTGCACGGCGGCGGGGTCGGCCACTGGGCGACGGCCGGTCCGGCGAGACCGGCCAGGCGTCGGGATACATCTCGTACATGCTCGCTCACTACCTCGGTGGATCTGACACCGAAATACTAGGAGGCACGAGTAATTCGCGTCTAACCGATATCGGCGTGTTTCAGATCGTGGACGGGATCGGGGCGCGCGACATTCCTGCAAAACTCGTCAAGGTGAGCGCTCCACCGCAACTCCCAGAGCTGGTGGTGCGGGCGCTCCGCATGTCATTGGAGCGCGGCTACGTTCAAGCTTCGCGAACCGAGACCGGTCGCTTGCTCGCGACCCTGGCCGCGACGCGTGCCGGCACCATCGCCGAATGCGGCACGGGCTGCGGCGTTGGAGCGGCCTGGCTTCGCAGCGGGGCGCCCAAGACGACACGGGTCATCACCGCCGAACTCGATCCGGAATTGGCGCACGGTGTGATGACCATGTTCGCGGGGGACGACATTGACGTCATGCACGCCGACTGGAGCAGCCTCGCCGAGCATGCTCCGTTCTCGTTGATCTTTCTGGACGCTGGAAGCGCAAGAGGCTGGCCGCGCGAGGACATCGTCGACCTGGTCGAGGAGGGCGGCATGATCGTGCTCGACGACTTCACGCCCAGCCAAACGTGGCCGCCCCTCGACCGGGGCCGAGTTGACACGTTGCGACAGGACTGGCTTGCCGACGAACGCTTCATCAGTGTCGACGTCATGGTCGCGGAGGACACGTCGGTCATCATTGCCGTCAAGCGCTGAAACCGCCGGCGCCTGGGCCGTCACGGCCAACGCGCCCATGGAGTTCCGCCTGTCGCTGGGGCATCCTGGCTGAATGGCGGAGCGCCAGCCGAAGGCAATCCGGGTGATCGAGGGCACCCTGCTGATGGCGGCTTTCGTGCTCATCGCCCTGGCGATCGTTACCCAGTACGCGGGCGGCTGGGGTGTGCCGTACTTCACCTTCACCTCAGAACGCGGGTCGCCATGCCGGAACAATCTTTCCGGCTACACCTGTACGCCGTTGACGCTTGCTGATCTCGAGTTCTACGGAGATGTGGATCTTCCCGACGACTCGCGGATGCTCAGCGGCACCTACACCGCCACTCATGACTATCGGCTCACTGCCAGGCTGGACGTTCCGCCGGTCTCGGCGAAATCTGCGCTCGACGGATTGAAGGAGGCCTACGGCGACTGTCAGAAGGGTCATCGGACGCCGTTGGACACCAAAGGGCTGCACAGTGTGTGCGTGCTGGCCAACGACGACACACAAGGGACAGCCGCGGAACCCAGCAGCCGGCTGTACCTGGTCGGCACCGGCCTCCGCAAAGACGGCAGCAGGCCCATCGTCTTGACCATGAGGTCGCGGTAGTCGGTATTGGCCGCGATGTCATGCTGATCCTGTGACCACCACGGCGACAGCACCGGCCGTCGAGACACGGCCACGCTTCTCGTGGGGGCTGGTTCCGACGGCGGGTGTAGCAGCATCCGCGTTCTTGATGTTCGGACTGGGACTGGAGGTTGCCGCCTATCCCGTTCTCGCAGCCGCGATCGCCCTGGGCTTCCTGATCGACCGCGATCTGGGCCGTAGCCTCTTCCTGATCGGCCTCGGGCTCACGCCGATCGGACTCATCTCTGTGGCCGCTGACATTCGCTGGAGCCACTATTTCCTGGTGGCCGCGGTGCTCAGCATCGCGGTGCTGGCGCCCTACCTCATCGATAGGTACGTCTTCGATCGGCACGTCATCCGATTTCCGCTTCGAAGCGGGCGGCACTGGACGCGCGCGGAGCGCGCCTACATGTTCAGCGTCGTGGGCCTGGCCTGGTTGATCATGCCCTACTACTTCATCAACTCGGGCACCTACCTCAATTGGCCGGCTCCACATGAGCCGAGCGAGCTGGCGCGGCTTTTCGTCGGGGTCAATGCCGTCGGGCTGTGGGACGAGCTGTTCTTCATCTGCACCGTCTTC
>DATFQP010000183.1:0-12450 GCA_035264145.1 Propionibacteriaceae bacterium | reverse complement strand
CTCAGTCTCACCGGTGCGGCGATCGTCATGCCGCTCATGCTGTTCTTGAGTGCGCTGGCTGTCGTCGCCTTCGTCGTCGCATACAAAATCACCCCAACGACAGCGCTCGTTCAGCACAAGGTGGACGGCGTCCGTACGAGGATTCCATCGATCGCCTGGCTGCTCGCGATCATGGCGCTGGCGTTCGGGCTGTCCGAAGGCACAGCTACCGACTGGTCCGCGTTGCACGTCACTGAGGTCGCGCAGGTCGACTCCACCACCGGCTCGCTCGGCCTCGTCGCGGTCAGCGGCTTCATGGTGCTCATCCGGCTAGTCGGTGACCGTCTCGTCGCTCGCTTCGGTCGCCGCGCCGTCGTCCGGTTCGGCGGTATCTGCGCGGCGATAGGGTACGGCGCGGTCACCCTGGTCAGCGGTCTGCCACTACTGCTTGTCGGCTGGGCATTGGTCGGACTCGGAGTCGGCATGATCGCGCCGCAGGTCTACGCGGTCGCCGGCCACATCGGCGGCGGCCGAGTGCTTGCCGTCGTCGTCACCTTCGGTTATGCCGCCTTCCTCTTGGGGCCGGCCGCCGTCGGCTTCCTCATCAACCATCTCGGGCTGCATCATGCGATGGCCGTGCCGGCGGTTCTTTGTGCCGGCATCGTGGGCCTCGCGGCCACCATGCCGAAGAACGACGCCGACCTCTCAACTGCCCACTGAGTCAGACAGCTCAGTCCTGCGGGAGCGTCCTAAGAAACGATCGTGAAGCGCAGATGCTGAACTCTGGTCCTCAAGCCAGTCGGCGTAGCCTGTGCCGGACCTGCCCTACCTGGCTCACCACCGGGTTCTTTATGAGCGCCAAAAAGGTGCGAAGCCGATGTCGAGAACCCGTGACCGGCTCCGTCCCCGCATTGAACGCGACCAAATGGGGTCGCCAGCACCAAGGAGAACACGATGGCCAAGTACTTGTTGCTCAAGCACTACCGCGGCGCCCCGGCCCCGGTGAACGACGTGCCCATGGACCGGTGGACGCCGGAGGAGATCTCGGCCCACGTGCAGTACATGGACGACTTCGCAGCCCGGCTCCAGGGGACCGGCGAATTCGTGGACGGTCAGGCGCTCGCTCCCGAGGGGATGTTCGTCCGGTACGGCGGCGAGGGTCGCCCGCCGGTCACCGACGGTCCATTCGCCGAGACCAAGGACCTCATCGCCGGCTGGATGGTGATCGACGTCGACAGCTACGAGCGCGCCATCGAGCTGGCCGGGGACCTGTCGGCCGCGCCCGGGGCGGGCGGGCAGCCGATCCACGAGTGGCTCGAGGTGCGCCCGCTCCTGGCCGCGCCGCCCACCATGACGGAGTGACCTCTGAGGTGAACGAGGTCCTGCTCCGGAGCCTCACGCCGAGCGTGCTCGGGATCCTCTGCCGCCGTGGAGCCGACTTCGCGGCGGCAGAGGACGCCGTGCAGGACGCGTTGGTCGAGGCGGTCCGCGTCTGGGCGGCCGATCCGCCGCGGGACCCGAAGGGCTGGCTGGTCACGGTTGCCTGGCGCCGGTTCCTCGACGCGACCCGGGCGGACGCTGCCCGCCGCCGGCGCGAGGACCTCGTCGACGACCAACCGGCGCCAGGGCCCGCGCCTGCGGTGGATGACACGCTCCAGCTCTGCTTCCTGTGTGCCCACCCGTCGCTGACGCCGTCGTCCGCGGTCGCCCTCACGCTGCGCGCCGTGGGCGGGCTGACCACCCGCCAGATCGCCGAAGCTTACGTGGTGCCGGAGGCGACCATGGCGCAGCGCATCAGCCGGGCCAAGCGCACCATCTCCGGCGTGCGGTTCGACCAGCCCGGCGACGTCGCCACCGTGCTGCGCGTCCTCTACTTGATCTTCAACGAGGGCTACTCCGGCGAGATCGACCTTGCCGCCGAGGCCATCCGGCTCACCCGGCAGCTCGCGGTCGCGATCGATCATCCCGAGGTGGCGGGGCTGCTCGCCCTCATGCTGCTCCACCACGCTCGGCGTGCCGCCCGGACTAGGCCCGACGGCAGACTGGTACCGCTGGCCGAGCAGGATCGCGGCCGGTGGGACACCGAGTCGATCGCGAAGGGGGTCGAGATCCTGCAGGCGGCCCTCGCCCGCGACCAGCTGGGTGAGTTCCAGGCCCAGGCCGCCATCGCGGCACTCCACGCTGACGCGCTCACCGCCGAGGAGACTGACTGGGTGCAGATCGTCGAGTGGTACGACGAGCTCACGCGCCTGACCGACAGCCCGGTCATCCGGCTCAACCGGGCGGTGGCCGTCGGCGAGGCCGACGGACCGCGCGCCGGCCTGGCGGCCTTGGCGGCGCTGGACGACTCACTGCCGCGCCACGCCGCGGTGGCGGCCTACCTTCACGAGCGCGACGGCGACCTGGTGACGGCGGCACGGCTGTACGCCGAAGCGGCCCACAAGGCACCCAATCTCGCCCAGCGCGACCACCTGACGCGCCAGGCCGCCCGGCTCAACGCCCGCCGGAGTCGCTGAGGGGTCGTTTCGGACTTTCCCTCGGCACGAGGCGCGGCCACGTGGCCGAAGCGGTCGCCTGGGCCAGTACGCCTCAGACGATGCGCTTCCTGTTCCTCCCGGTCAGGGTCGAAGCGATCACGACAAGCACCGCTGCGACTGCGATGGCGATCAGCCAGCGGATCCAGTCGATTCCAGCACTGCCATTCCCGCCGAACAGGGTGTAGATGTACCAGCCGATGATCACGCCACCAATGCCGCAGAGGATCGTGAGCCAGATCGGAATGTTGTCCTTGTCGCCCGGAGCAACGAACTTGCCAAGCACCCCAATGATGATGCCTGCGACGATGACCCCAATGATCTCCATGGATTTCCTCCTAGTTCCCAATCGCCTTGTGCGGTCAAGATCGTAGCCAAGCGAGCTCCCTCTGCCCTCGATCAGAGCCAGATTTCACAGGCTGGAGCGGCGCTTGCCACAGCCAGCTTACGGCGTAAAGTACAACATCGTGGCATCCATCGGGGCTGCCGTATGAAGTCGTGACGCCGGTCCCCGGCCCGGGTCACGCACCCCGGACTGCAGTCGGTTTACTACGGTGTCCAAACGGGAATGCATGAACAGCCAAAGAGGCGGCCGTGTCGAACGCGGCCAGAAGAGAGGAAGCACATGGACGCGAAACAGAAGGTAGCGGCGGCGGTTGCCGCCGGTTACCTGCTCGGTCGAACCAAGAAGCTCAAGCTAGCCATTACGGTCGGGAGCGTGCTGGCCGGTCAACGGATCTCCACCAATCCGCAGAAACTGCTCAAAGGGGCTTCCAGTCTCGTCCAGAACAATCCGGCGCTTTCCGCGCTACAGACCGAGCTTCGCGGCCGAGCGTTCGACGCAGCCAAGGGAGCGGCGGTCTCAGTGGCCACGAGCCGGATTGACAAACTGACCGACACGCTGCGCACGCGTGGGGAGAAGAAGCGCGCTGACAAGGAGGCCCCGGCCGAGTCGGAGGAGGCCGCTGAAAAGCCTGAGGACCAGTACGAAGAAGCTGGTGACGAAGGCCGCGCGGCGGAGTCTGAGGACCAGTACGAAGAAGCTGGTGACGAAGGCGGCGCGGAGGAGTCTGAGGACCAGTACGAGGAGGCCGAGCAGGGCGACGAGGAGCCCGAGGACCAGTACGAGGAGGGTGAAGAGGAGCCAGACGAGGAGCCCGAGGCCGAGTACGAGGGGGGCGAGGAGGAAGAGCAGCCCGAGGAAGAGCAGCCCGAGGAAGAGCAGTCTGAGCCCACTCGCGCAGCGCCGGTGAAGAAAGTTGCGGCCAAGAAGGCGGCCCCTGCGAAAAAGGTCGCTGCGGCTACCACTAAGAAGGCCGGGGCGAAGAGACCTGTGGCACAGAAGTCCGCCGGCGGCCGGGCGGGGAGGTAATCGTCATGGCGACCACTGAACCGTTGAATAGGCTCAAGGAGTCCGGTGCTGACCTGCTCAAGACGCTCGGCGACGAGGCTTTGGGGACCGTGCGGGACAAGATGTCCGACGTCACCGACAAGCTGGAGGGCGTGGCCAATGGCAACCCGATTGGTCAGGCTGCGCTTCGCGCGACCTCGGCAAAGGCCGAGGGCAAATCCCCGGCCGGTGGGGCAGTCAAGGGCCTGTTCACTGGGCTCAAGGAGAAGCTGTCGGGCGGCGGCGGTGGCGGGGCGGACAAGGCCACCAAGGCTATGAACATCGTGGAGTCGATAGACGTCGGCGTGCCGATCCGGGTGGCATACAACCAGTGGACCCAGTTCGGCGAATTCCCGAGCTTCATGAAGAAGGTCGAGAGCGTCGAGACGGCGGAGGACAACAAGCTCAACTGGAAGGCGCAGGTCTTCTGGTCCCATCGCAGCTGGGAAGCGACGATTCAGAAGCAGGTCCCTGATGAGTGCATCGTGTGGCGTTCAAAGGGCCAGAAGGGTCACGTCGACGGCGCGGTTACCTTTCATGAACTCGGTCCCAACCTGACGCGGATCCTCCTGATCCTCGAGTACTACCCGCAGGGATTCTTCGAGCGGACGGGCAATATCTGGCGTGCTGCAGGACGCCGGGCTCGACTAGAGTTCAAGCACTTCAGACGGCACGTCATGACCCGCACCATCCTGAACCCGGATGAGGTTGAGGGCTGGCGCGGGCGAATCGAGGACGGTGAGGTCGTCCAAACCCACGAGGACGCCCTTGCTGAGGAGCAGCAGGCCCAAGCCGAGGGCGCAGAAGGTGACGAGGCCGCCGAGTACGAGGAGGAAGGCGCCGAACCTGCCGAAGGCGACGAGGCCGCCGAGTACGAGGAGGAAGGCGCCGAACCTGCCGAAGGCGACGAGGCCGCCGAGTACGAGGAGGAAGGCGCCGATGAGTATGAGGGCGGCGAGGAGCCTGCCGACGAAGAGCAGGACACAGTAGCCGAGGACGAGGAGTCCTCAGCCGAAGTCGAGGCGCCGGAGGGAGACGAACAGGCCGACGAGGATGTCGAGGAGGCAGCGGAGGAGACCCCGCCAGAGGAGCCGAGTCGGCCACCTAGCCGCCGCCGTCGTCGTCCTGCCTGACTGGCGGCCCGAGACGACGGCACGCTCTGACACCTATTCGTTAATTGGAGAGGACTGACCTGTGACCGTACAGACATCCCATCGCCGCAGCGGAGGCGGATACCTGGATAGGCCTTCATCAAGTGGCCTCGCCGATGTCATCGACATCATCCTGGACAAGGGCATGGTTATCGATGTCTACGTCCGAGTCTCACTGGTGGGCATCGAGATCCTCACCATCGATGCCAGGATCGTCATCGCCAGCGTGGACACCTATCTTCGCTTCGCCGAGGCGACCAACCGGCTCGATCTTTACGAGCGCGGGGGCAAGGATTTGTTCGACGCGCTCGGAGACTCGACCGAGCGCGTCTCGTCCGGCAAGGTCAGTGGTGCCATCAAGGGCGTCAAAGAGGCGATCACCGGTGGCGATAGGGACGATGAAGAGGAAGAGGAAGAACGGCCCCGACCAGCGAAGAAAGCGCCTTCGTCACAGCGAGCCGGGAACGGGTGACGTTGGCGCTGTCGGAGCTTGACGAGGTTCTCGAGGACCCGCAGCGCGAGGCGTACTACGTGTACGGCGTGGTTGCGGAGACCCCGGACATGTCTGGCCTGACAGGTGTGCAGGAAGCCGGCGTGGAGGCGGTGCGCGCCGGCGACCTTGCTGCCGTCGTCAGTGTCATCGATCTCGATCGACCTCCCAGAAGCCGGTCCGACTTGCTGGCTCACAGCGCGGTCTTGGACACGTTGGCAGGATCGGGCCCGGTGATTCCGGTCCAGTTTGGTTCCGTTCTGGCGGATCTGGAATCGGTAGAGAATGACCTGCTCCGGGGTCGTGACGAGGTGTTCCGAAGTCTGCTCGCCGAAGTCGAAGGGCGGACGCAGTTCGTGATGCGGGCCTCTTACCGAGAGGAGGTCGTTCTGCGCGAAGTCGTGGCGGGCGACCAACGCATAGCGGACCTGCGGGAGCGCACCCGCAACCTGCCGGAGGCTGGGTCTTACGCCGATCGGGTCCGTCTCGGTGAGCTCGTCAGCGGGGCCGTCGAGGAGAAGCGAGCAGCCGACGCCGAGGGCTTGTTGACCGAAGTGCTTCCGTTGACGGTGGCCTCCTCGCCGCGAGCCGGTGGTGGTATGGACCACGTGGTACACATCGCTCTACTGGTCGACAACGATCGCATTTCAGCGCTTGAGGAGACGTTAGAGGACCTGGCTGCGGTCGCGTATGAGCGGATGACTATCCGGCTGCTGGGGCCGATGGCCCCCTACGACTTTGTGGGTGATGTGGATGGGCTTGCTGGCTGAGCTCCTCGGGCTGCCTTTGCTGCCACTGCGGGGGGTCGTCGCTGTCGCCGAGCAGGTCCGGCAGCAGGCCGAGGAGGAATACTACGATTCGGGGCGCATCCGAGCGCAGCTGGAGGAAGTCGAGCGGCAGCGAACCGAGGGAAGCCTAAGCGATGAGGAGGCGGAAGCCTGGGAAGAGGAGCTCGTCGAGCGGCTCATCGAAGGTCAACGCCGAGTCCGAGAGGAGTGACATGGCAGACGACAAGGCAGTGCGGTCTCGGCCATCGGCAGGAACGCCGCGTGAAGGCGGCCGTCCTTCGACCGGTGACCATGGACCGGAGGCGCAAGGGGGTAGTGGGCAATCCTCGAAGGGCGGAAGTGGAGGCAAGCCCTCCAGCTCAGCGCCGAGCGCCCCGCGCCGACTGGATGCGCCAAAGGAACCAGCGAAGCGCAGCCCGGGGTTGCGGATTGCTCGGCGGGCCGCCCAGCAGCTGGCGGAGCTGACGGGTAAGGAGCCCGAGAGCATCGTCGGGCTGAAACGCACCGACGATGGGTGGCAGGTGCAGCTCGAGGTCCTGGAGGTGAATCGCATCCCGCACACCACCGACCTGCTTGCCCTGTACCAGGTCGATGTCGATTCAGACGGTGAACTCGTCGCCTACCGCCGCGTGTCGAGGTACGTACGCGGATCGGCGAGCGAGGAAGTCGGGCGGTGACCGAACCGGGCTCTGACCTCACCGGCACACGCTCGTACCGGTCGTCGATGGCGCAGCCCTTGAGGTCCTCAGCCCCTGCGAATCTGGCGGATATCCTCGAGCGGGTCTTGGACAAGGGCATCGTCATCGCCGGCGACATCAGGGTGAATCTGCTCGACATCGAGCTGCTCACCATCAAGATTCGGCTGCTCGTAGCGTCGGTCGACAAGGCCCAGGAAATGGGCATCGACTGGTGGCGGAACGATCCGATGCTGAGTACGAGCGCACAAGGGCTGGCCGAGGAAAACCGGCGCCTCCGTGAACGGCTGGAAGCTCTCGAACTCGAGTCCGGGAACGTGTCCAGCGATGAGGAGACCGAAGAGGACACCGAGGGGGAGACCGAGGTGAGAGCAGGTGTCCCAGACCGGTAAGTATCTGTACGCCGTGATCCGCGCTCCTGCGCCGGAGTCGCTTACCACCGGCTACGGGCTTCGCGGGCAGCCCCAAGAACTGATCGAGCACCGCGGTCTGGTCGCGATCGCCAGCGGGGTGGACCTCGAGGAGTTCGGCGAGGAGGGGCTGCGCCACAATCTGGAAAACCTCCCTTGGTTGGAAGAGGTGGCCCGGGTCCACCATCAGGTAGTCCAGTTCGTGTTCACCGCTGCGCCTGCTGCGCCCCTTCGGTTGGCCACGATCTGCCTCGATGCCGAGGCGGTCCGGGCCAGGCTGGACGCGCTTCATGACCAGATTGATGCCGTACTCGGGCGGATCAGCGGCAGTGCCGAGTGGGGAGTGAAGATGTATCTGCGGATCCCGACTCCTGCTGCGGCGTCTGTGCAGCAGCCGAGCACACCGCCGGCGGAGCAGGCAGGACGCACAGGAGCGGCGTACCTGCAGCGAAAACGTAACGAGGCGAACAAGCGGAGAGTCGGCGAAGAGTACGCGGAAGAAGCGGCCCGATCAGTGCACACTGAGCTGTCCGCAGTCGCGGTGGCGTCGAGGTTGCTACGGCCACAGGATCCCAAGCTGAGCGGCCATCCCGACAAGCTCGTGCTCAACGCGGCATATCTCGTGCGGAGTGACCGCGAGCAGGAATTCGTGACGAGAAGCGAGGAGGTCTTGGCTGGCCAGGATCAGTACGAGCTCGTGCGATTTGGCCCTTGGCCGCCCTATTCGTTTGCCGGTCTCGACGACGCATGAGCCTTTATCCAGCAGCTGATCAGGAGTTGGAGCCGCAGGTTTCCCTGGTGGACCTGCTCGACCGGCTGCTGGGCGCCGGCGTGGTGCTGTCCGGCGACATCGTCATCTCATTGGCCGGTGTCGATCTGGTACAGATCAGGTTGCACGCCTTGATCGCCTCGGTGAGAGCGGACATGGAGCGATCGGCGACAGGTCGTGTCGGAACAGCCTAGGAGGCTTCCGCAACGGCTCGAGACGGACCCAGATTCGGTCGAGCGGGACCTCTTCAAACTGGTGCTGACGATAATCGAGCTGATCCGTCAGCTTATGGAAGCCCAAGCGGTGCGCCGGCTTGACGAGGGAGACCTCAATGAAGACCAGATCGAGGGCCTCGGGCTCGGCCTTATGCACCTGGAGGAGGCCATGGCGGACTTGAAGAGCCGGTATGGCTTGACCACTGAAGATCTCAATATCGACCTGGGTCCCCTCGGCTGGCTTCTGCCGCCGGAGTGAGCTGACCTTGCCGACGATCCGGCCGACGGCCGCTACGCAGGCTTCAGAATCGCGTACCCTGCTGGCATGACCTGGTGGCAACCCAGGACGCCATCCGAAGTGAACGTTCTGGAGCGGATTGCTCCTTTTCCGACGCATCCCCGAGCCGGCTGAGCCGTGAGGATTCTCCGCGGACTCGCAGGTGCTGTCCTGTGGATCGTCGCGGCCGTTCTCGGGCTCGTTGCAATCGTGCTGTGCATTACCGTCATCCTTCTGCCGATAGGCCTGGCCCTGCTGGGGGTCACGCGTCGCCTGTTTGGGATGGCGGTCCGGCTCATGCTTCCCCGGGACATGGCTCATCCGGTACAGCACGGCCGCAAGCAGTTGACACGCACGGCGCGAGACACGAGTAAGCAACTGAAGCGATCGAAGCCGGGCAAGGCCGCGGCCAAAGCAGGACGCAAAGCTCAGAAGCGCCTGGAGAACTAACAGCACTCGCAACCACCTCCCGTCTATGGGGAAGTACGTTGTCACGCGATCGGGTATGCGACGAAGGCGAATCGGGTGCTGTCCGGCGACCAGCTATTCACGTTGATCGTCCCCTGACCGCCGAACAGTGGGTAGCGCTGGATGGGCCTCGACCAATCCGACGCCGGGACCACGCGCACCTCGACATCAAGATCGGCCGGATGCCCACGCGTCCCGGCAGGGAAGGCGATGTAGGCGCCCGCTTGAGAGTCGGGCGATAGATGCGGGAACCAGTCGACCGTGTCGCTGGTGACGAGTCGCTCCACCGGTCCGCCCCCGTCCGGGATGCGCGCGAGCTGAGCATGGCCGGGCTCATCAGTGAAACTCTCGGTGTTGAAGTAGAGCCAGTTGCCGTCGGGCGACCATTCCGGTCCATCGAGATGCCCTTTCCCGGTGTCGACGACGACCGGTGGACCATGGGGTTCCAGCACTGCCAGCCTTCCGGGATCGGCAAATTCGCCAATTTGGACATAGGCAAGGCGTGATCCGTCCGGAGAGACTCCGTGAAGAAAGTGCCAATAACCGTCTTCCGGCGAGACCCGATCGACAGGTCCGCCATCGACGCGGCCTCGATAGATGTGCCCATCCATTGCAGACATATAGATGTGTTCACCGTTGGGATCGAGCACATGGTCGTTGTTGAGTTCGGGCAGGCCCTTGAAGTCGACACGGGCAAGGCCCCGCTCCGGCGACCCGACATCCAGACGCCAGAGACCACCGTGCCCGTTGACGAACAGAAAGGCGCCGTCGAGAGACCAGTTCGGCGCCTCGATGAGCATCGTGTCGGATTCAAATAGGAACTCTGGTTGTCCAATCTCGGGCCCTCCTACCCAGATCTGTGCTCGCTGTCGGACGGTGAGCGTTCGATATGGCATGTATTGCTTCCCCTCTCCTCCGCCGTGCCTGGTATGGATAATGGACCCGGCCGAGCAGTCCTTTGCGCTGCCGCTAGCAGTGCGGCAAGCGCCATCGCCAGATCTAATGCAGTCCTAGCGCATCCTGCGCTCTCCTTGGCTGGACGGGGAGCCATGCTCTCGACAGAATGCGGGACGTGTCTGAACGCCTTGAAGCCGGCCGCCCAGGGGGCAGCGACATCGTTTCGCAGCCGCTGCTACCGCGTGGTCTGCTGATCATTCTCGGCATTGCGGGTGCCTTGGTGGCCGCCCTGGGCGTGCGGGCGTTCTCCGACGTGTTCGCACCGGTGTTCTTGGGTGTGGTCTTGTCCATCACGGTTCAGCCTCTGCGCCGGCTACCCGCTCGGCGTGGATTGCCTGGCTGGGTGGGAACTCTGTTGAGCCTCATCGCGGTGTACGCGATCGTGGCCGCGCTGCTCTTCATCCTGGCCATCTCCGGGGTTCAGCTGGCCGGACTGTTGCAGGACTACGAACAGCAGTTCCAGGCCTTCCTCAACAACGTCAACGAATGGCTCGAAAAAGCTGGGTTCGACACGAGTGAGATTCAGGCCCTTATCGCCCAGGCCAGCCCGGGCAAGTTGATCGATGTCGCCACCGAACTCCTTGGCGGCGTCGCCGGCATCCTCAGCAGCGTTTCCTTCCTTGTCTTACTCCTGTTCTTCACGGTGACCGACGCAGGGACGTTCACTGCCAATCTGGCCCGGATCTCTCCGGCCGGTCAACGACTAGCCGCCGCATTCGGGATCTTCGCTCATGGCAGTCGCCGATATCTCGCCGTGGCCACCGTCTTCGGTGCGGTGGTCGCGGTGCTCGACGTCGTCGGCTTGGTGATTCTCGATATCCGCTACGCCTGGCTGTGGGGACTGCTGGCCTTCGTTACGAACTACATTCCGAACGTCGGCTTCCTGATTGGGCTGCTGCCACCGACGATCATCGCGCTACTCGATCACGACGTCGGGACGGCGGTTGCGGTGGTCGTCATCTACACCGTGATCAATGTGATCCTGCAGAGCGTCATCCAGCCTCGCGTTGTCGGCAACACGGTCGGCCTGTCCGGCACCCTGAGCTTCCTGTCCCTGGTTGTGTGGACCTCGGTCTTGGGCGGTGTCGGCGCTCTGCTAGCGGTCCCGGCCAGCCTGTTGGTCAAGGCGCTGTTCGTTGATGTGGATCCCGAGCGCGGCTGGGTGAACCCGCTTCTCTCGAGTTCTGCCGATGCAATCGGGACTGACCAGCGTGCAGCCAGCAGGACCACGGACGCCGGAACGAGCGTTGGCTAAGGCGGCGGAGCCCGGATCGACCTTCATCCTCCGCAGTAAGAGCGGATGAGCGGAGCAGGTGCGTCACCGCCCGGCTGCAGCTAGGGTCGGGAACTATGCGCATCGTGGTGATCGGCGGCAGCGGTCACGTCGGCAGCTTCCTGGTTCCGCGATTGGTCCGCACCGGACATGCGGTAGTGAACCTGACCCGCGGGGTCCGTACCCCTTACGTCGACCACGAGGCGTGGTCAGAGGTCGAGCAGATCCCGGTGGACCGAGCGGCCGAGGACGCGGCCGGGACGTTCGGGAAGCGGGTCGCCGCGCTCGACGCAGACGTGGTGGTGGACATGATCTGCTTCACGCCGCACTCGGCGAGCGTCCTGGTGGAGGCACTGCGGGGATGGAGTGGGCACCTGATCCACTGCGGGACTATCTGGCGCTACGGGTCGAGCCTCAAGCAGCCCATGCGCGAGGACGACACGTCGCCGCCGTTCGGCGAGTACGGCACCCAGAAAGCCGCCATCGCCGAATTCCTGGCCGCCGAGACCGGATCAGGCGGTCTGGCCACCACGGTGCTGCAGCCTGGTCACATCAGCGGCCCCGGTTGGCCACCCATCGGGCCACTGGGAAATCTCGACCGGGACGTTTGGTACACCCTCTCCGCCGGCCACGAGATCGCCGTCCCGGGCCTGGGCGCCGAGCTGATGCACCATGTCCACGCCGACGATGTGGCGCAGGCCTTTCAGCTCGCGGTCGAGCACCGTGACGCGGCGGCAGGGGAGTCGTTCAACGTGGTGGCGCAGTCGGCGCTGACTGTCCGCGGCTTCCTGACGATCGCTGCAGGCTGGTTTGGGCAGACCGCCCAGATGCGCTCCGTGAGCTGGGCCGAGTTTCGGGCAGCCACCACCCCGGAGTACGCCGACTCCAGCTGGCAGCACCTGTCGCGCAGCCAGTACGCCTCGATCGACAAGGCGCGCACGGTGCTCAGCTACGCTCCGGCCTTCGAACCGGAGGCGGCGGTGCTGGACAGCATCCGCTGGCTGATCGATCATGATCAGCTCAAGGTGGCCACCAGCCTGATCATTTGAGGGGA
>DATFQP010000182.1:0-6162 GCA_035264145.1 Propionibacteriaceae bacterium | reverse complement strand
CTTCGACCCGGTGACCGATCGTGGCGACGCCTCCGGCACCCTCTACTTCGACGCGACCGCCGGACAGTATCGCCGCGACCTGATCGAGCTCGGCATCGGTCACGACCTGGCCGTACCCCGCGTCGCCGAACCGGACGAGATTGTGGGCACGACAGGGGGCGGGATCGCCCTCGCCCCCGGCACCGGCGACAACATGGCCGCCGCCCTCGGCTTGGGTCTGGAGGAGGGCACTGCCGGGGTCTCCCTGGGCACCAGCGGCACGGTGTTCAGCCGGACCCCGCAGCAGACGCACGACCCCTCCGGCGTAGTGGCCGGTTTCGCTGATGCCACCGGGCGGTTCCTCCCGCTGGTGTGTACCTTGAACGGCGCCCGCAACCTGGCCGCCACTGCGACGCTGCTCGGGCTCAGCTTCGACGAGATGAGTGCCGCCGCGCTGTCCGCCCCGCCCGGCGCGGAGGGCATCACCTTCCTGCCCTACTTCGAGGGGGAACGGACCCCACCGCTGCCGGACGCTCGGGGTCAGCTGGTCGGCCTGAGCTTGAGCAACTACACGCCGGCCAACCTCGCCCGAGCCACCATCGAGGGCGTGCTGTGGAGCCTGGCGTACGGGCTGCAGACTCTCCAGCAACAGGCGACTCCGATCAGCCGCATCACGCTCACCGGCGGGGGCGCGCAGTCCCAGGCAGTGCGCGAGATCGCTCGAGCGGTGTTCGGGCTGCCGGTCGCCAGCACGGAGCCGTTCGAGAGCGTCGCGGTCGGCGCCGCGCGGCAGGCGGCGTGGGCGCTGACCGGTACTGTGCCTGACTGGCCAGTGCCCTACGTCGATGAACAGGATCCGACGACGGAGGACATGGCCGCGGCCGCGGAGATCAACGACCGCTATCACAGCACCCTGCAGGCCCACTTCGAGGTCGAGCTCGGCTAGGCACCGGCGACATGCCACTGCACGACGGCCGAACCGTTCACGGGAAGGATCATCAGGTCATGGCCGGAGTTGAACGCGTCCGGCGGGCACGTCATGGGCTCGACCGCCAGACCGATTCGATGGGTCTCCGGATCCGGGCGGTCAGCTGTGTGTACCT
Organism: Propionibacteriaceae bacterium; assembly: GCA_035264145.1. Taxonomy (GTDB): domain Bacteria; phylum Actinomycetota; class Actinomycetes; order Propionibacteriales; family Propionibacteriaceae; genus Microlunatus. The sequence goes on along the minus strand of DATFQP010000182.1, from coordinate 5,080 downwards.
GGACCCAACGGCACTCCTGGCCCCACCGGACAGCCACCCCCCTGCCGGCATCATCGGTCAGACGCGCGGTGAACATGCCGCCCGGACCAGCGGACAGGTCAGTGAAGGCATGATCGATGAATGTGTTCCCGATGGCCCGTCGGTGTCGAAAGTCGAATTCGCCGGTCGGTTCGGTCACCGGGTGAACGTCGAGTGGCGCCAGCCTGTCGGGCGTGACGGCGAGTACGCTCGCCGCCGGCAGCTCGAGAAACCAATCGTTGACCACGCCCGAGCCGACGCACAGGTAGGGATGGATGCCGGCTCCGAAAGGCGCCGGCCGTTGCCCGGTATTGGTCGCCTCCAGGCTGATTGCCAGCCCTTGCTCGGTCAGCGAGTAGGTGACCACCAGTCGCAGCCGGAACGGGTAGCCCGCTTGAGCGGGTACCGTCACGCCGAGCCTCACAGCCCCCGGCTCCTTGCTGATCTGCGCGAAGTCGTGCCACACGGCGAGGCCATGCAGCGCATGTCCGCGGTCGGGCTCGGTCAAGGAGAGCTGGTGCTCGACACCGTCGAACTGGTATCTCCCGTCAACAACCCGGTTTGGCCAGGGAGCAAGAACGGCGCCGCGGTACAACGGCCGAATCTCGTCCGCGGCGTAAGGGACCACGAGGTGTCGGTCCTGCCATGTCAGCTCGCGCAGCGAAGCGCCGACACTGGCGATGGTCGCCTGGTAGTCACCTGCCCTCAGCTGAAACTGCCTGCCACTCAACGGTTCCATGGCGACCACGATGCCATGTAGGTTGTCTGAGAAATATCTCTCTACATTCCGCGAAACTTTCTAAGCTTCTCCATGGAGGCCGGATGACTACAGGGACCCGCGTGATCCAAACCTCCGGCTCGGATTTCCTCGACCCCGACGGTGAGCCGCTGCGGCTTCGTGGGGTCTGTCTCGGCGGCTGGCTCAATATGGAGAACTTCATCACGGGTTACTCGGCGAACGAGACGCTGATGCGGCGAGAGGTACGGCGGGCGATCGGCGATGACCGGGCCGAGCGTTTCTTCGAGCGGCTCCTCACCCGGTTCTTCGATGAGCGGGACGCGGTGTTCCTCGGCGATTCCGGGTTGAATCTTGCGCGAATCGCCGTCGGATACAAGCACTTCGAGGACGACGCGCGACCGTTCGAGATCAAGGCGGACGGCTTCCGCCACCTCGACCGCGCCATTGATGCACTCAGCCGCCACGGTGTCTACTCGATCGTCGACCTGCACGCCTTGCCCGGCTCGCAGAACCAGCACTGGCACTCCGACAATCCCACACACGTCGCCGCGTTCTGGGAGCACCGACACTTCCAGGACCGGGTTGTGCACCTATGGGAGGCCATCGCCGACCACTACCAAGGCAACCCCTGGGTGGCGGGTTACAACCTGCTGAACGAGCCGGCGGATGAGTCTCGCAGCGTTGTGGGGCCCTTCTACCGGCGGCTCGTCACGGCAATCCGGGCGGTGGACCCCGACCACACTGTTTTCCTTGATGGCAACACCTATGCGACCGACTTCGACATCTTCGACGAACCGTTCGAGAACGCGGTGTACACGTTGCACGACTACGTGCCCGCCGGCCTCGGCCGCAGCCCGCACTACAGCAGCGAGGAGGCCGAGCAGAAGTTCCTGCAGCGCTCGGCGTACGCGCGATCGACCGGCAGCCCGATCCTCGTCGGGGAATTCGGACCGATCTACACCGGAAACGAGGCTGAGGACGCGCGGCTCCGCGGCATCCTCGCCGACCAGCTCGACCTCTACCGGCGCCATTCGGCGAGCTGGGCGCTGTGGATGTACAAGGACATCGGCCGGCAGGGCCTGGTCTCAGTTCGGCCGGACACGCCCTATCGTCGCCGGTTCGACGACTTTGTAGCCAAGAAGAACCGGCTTGCCGCTGACCAATGGGGCAGCGACGGCATCGGTGTCGCTGAGGTGACCCAGCCCGTCCAGGACCTCATCGCCCGAGAGTTCCCCGACTTCGACCCTTACCCGTGGGGCCGGTTCGACTGGGTGCGCACGCTGCTGCTCAACATCACGATCGCCCAGCCGCTCGCGCATGAGTATGCGAGCCGGTTCTGCGGGCTCGACGACAGTGAGCTAGATGCGCTCGCCGACTCCTTCGCGTTCGAGTCTTGCGCCGTGCGCAAGCCGCTCCTCGCCGAGCTGCATCGCGGCCTTGCCATGGAATTGGCTCGATGAGGGCAGCGGTGCTGCGCGAGATCGGTGCGCCGCTGCGCCTTGAGGATGTCGAGCTCGACGAGCCCAAGGCACGAGAGGTTCTGGTCCGCATCGACGCCGCCGGCGTCTGTCACAGCGACCTGCACTACATGACCGGCGACCTGAAGGCGAAGCTCCCCCTCGTTGTGGGCCATGAGGGTGCCGGCGTCATCGAGGCAGTCGGTCCCCGGGTCGGTGACCGCGTGTCGGTCGGTGACCGAGTGGCCCTGCTCTGGCGGCCCCGCTGCGGCGAGTGCGAGGCGTGCGTGGCGGGCAACCCTGTTCTCTGCCGCTTCGGCCGGGTGCTCGCAACGACCAACGGGCTGATGGACGGGACGTCCCGCCTGCATTCGGGCGAGAAGCGCATCCACCACCTGATGGGTGTTTCCTGCTTCGCTGAACGGGTGGTTGTCTCGGAGACAAGCGTGCTCCAAGTGCCGGACGGTGTACCGCAGGAGATCGCTGCCATCTCCGCCTGCGCCGTGATCACCGGCGTAGGGGCGGTGCTGAACGCAGTGCACCGACCGGCCGGCGAGCCGCTCGCCGTCTTCGGGGCTGGCGGCGTCGGCCTTGCCGCCGTGATGGGTGCCGCGCTCGTCGGAGCCCACCCTGTGATCGCAATCGACATCGACCCGGTCAAGCTCGAGCTTGCCCGGCGGGTTGGTGCCACGCATGTCGTGGACGCAAGCCAGTCCGATGTCGTCGACCGAGTCGTCGAGCTCTCCGACGGTGGTGTGCCGTGGATGATCGACGCCGTCGGCCGGCCGGAGACGATGCGGCAGGCGGTTGACTGCCTGCGGCCCGCCGGCACGCTGGTCGCAGTGGGGTTGAGCAATACCGACGCGACGGTTGGGGTACCGATCAACGAGCTTGTGCAGCGGCAGAAGCGCATCGTCGGCTCGCTGTACGGTTCCAGCAACCCGCGCATCGACCTGCCTCGCATCTTCACGCTCTATCTCGCTGGCCGGCTTCCGCTCGACGAGCTGATCGGCGGCCGCCGTCCGCTCGCTGAAGTGAACGAGGCCTACGCGGAGCTACGATCCGGCGGTGTCGGCCGCATGATCCTCCAGCCCTGACCGGCCGGTCACAGCCGGTGAGCAACAGAAAGGCCTGCTGATGCAAAAGCTGCGTAGCGAGGAGTGGTACGCCGGGGACGATCGCAATGCCTACCTCCACCGGGCCTGGATGCGGCGTGGTGCACCGCCGAGCGCTTTTTCGGGCCGCCCGCAGATCGCGATCGCCAACACCGCCTCCGACCTCACGCCCTGCAACTCCCACCTCAACGAGGTAGCCGACGCGGTGCAGCGGGGGGTTTACGAGGCGGGCGGCATCCCACTGAACCTCCCGGTCGTCTCGCTCGGGGAGACCCAGGTCCGCCCCACCGCCATGCTCTGGCGGAACATGGCGGCGATGGCCATGGAGGAGATGTTCCGCGCCAACCCCATCGACGCGCTCGTGCTGCTCGGCGGCTGCGACAAGACGATCCCAGCCCTGTTGATGGCGGCAGCCAGTGTCGACCTCCCGGCCGTCGTGATCTCGGGTGGGCCGATGCTGAACGGGACCTTCCGGGGGCAACCCATCGGCTGCGGTACCGACGTCTGGCGGCTCAGCGAGGAAGTCCGAGCCGGGACCCTGTCCGCTGAACTGTTCCTGCGGTCCGAGTCGTCGATGATCCGGAGCCGGGGTCACTGCAACACCATGGGCACGGCCTCCAGTATGAGCATCATGGCGGAGGCACTCGGCATGACGATTCCGGGCCTCGCCGGCACCCCCGCACCGGACAGCAGGCTGCTGGAAGGAGCCCACGAGTCCGGTCGGCTCGCCGTGGAGCTGGTGCACCAGGGCAGGACCATCTCCCAGGTGATCAGCCAGGCGTCCTTCCACAACGCCATCGTCACACTTGCCGCCATCGGCGGTTCGACGAACGCCGTGGTTCACCTGCTCGCCATCGCAGGGCGGCTTGGCATCGATCTCGGCCTGGAGGATTTCGACCGGATCGGAAGTGGTGTCCCGCTGCTGGTGAATCTCCAGCCGGCCGGCACCTACCTGATGGAAGACCTGTTCCGGGCAGGTGGACCCCTTGCCGTGCTGTCACAGATCACCGATCTGCTCGATCCCACGGCAATCACCATCACGGGCGGGACGCTTGTCGAGGCTGTCGCGGGCCACCCCGTCTGGGACGCCGACGTCATAACCGGCAGGGAGAAGCCGCTGCAGCAAGACGCCGGCATCGCGGTCCTGCGAGGCAACCTGGCGCCTCACGGCGCCATCGTCAAGCCGGCAGCGGCCAGCCCCGAGCTGCTGGTACACCGGGGACCGGCCGTAGTCTTCGACTCCGTGGAGGACCTCCGCGCCCGAGTCGATGATCCCGCGCTGCCGGTGACCCCGGAATCGGTCCTGGTTCTCCGTGGCTGCGGTCCTAAGGGTTACCCGGGCATGCCGGAGGTGGCGAACCTGCCGCTGCCGCGGAAGATGCTCGAGCTGGGCGTACGGGACATGGTGCGGGTGTGCGACGGGCGGATGAGCGGCACGGCGTACGGCACTGTGGTGCTGCACGTCGCACCGGAGGCCGCGGCCGGCGGTCTGCTCGGGCTTGTCCAGGATGGTGATCCGATCGTGCTCGACGTGCCGCGCCGCTTACTGCAACTGGACGTGACGGAGGAGGAGCTGATCCGCCGCACTCCGGCGCCGACCGTCACCGGAGCGTTCGCCTCCCCGAAGCGCGGTTGGGAGCGCCTCTACGTTGACCACGTTCAGCAGGCCGACACTGGCGCCGACCTCGACTTTCTCGTCGGCGCGACCGGCCCCGCGGTAGCTCGGGAATCACATTGAACACCCCGGGGGG